>JAFVVU010000153.1 GCA_017502065.1 Clostridia bacterium
CCACCACATTTGTGGCATTGGCATCTTCAAGTGTAACCGTAATTCCGGGTCCGTAAACATCAGTAAGTCCGGAAAGCTTTTTGGCATTTTCAAGCTCCATTTCCATCCCCTGATATGTCGAACCGGTCTGCTCAATTGATGTTCTGTAAGTATCTATTGTTTCCTGCATCTGCAGTATCTGTTCCTGCAGGGAAGCATTTTTCTCTTTTTCCGTCGTAAGCATTCTCCTGAGCTCTTCTGTTCTTATTGTTGTATTGGTACTGAGCTCATTTTTATAAACGCTTTTCAGCTGCATGGACAGAGCAAATCCCAATATGGCACATATTACCAGAACTGAAATCTGTTTTAAAATTTTCTGCTTGTCCACAACTTTCACTCCTTAATCTATACTGTAAACAATTCTTGCCGGATTTGTAACATCAAACGTTCCGATGCTAACCGGCTGTTTGTCAATTGCCGCTTTATAAGCCGCAATTTTATAATCTGCATCGGCAGTGCCGCCGCATTTTACAACAACCGAATTTTTCATTTGCAGGGTTATTTCCCCGCCTGAAATGGTTATTGCCGCAAGCTCACCGCTTATGTCGTGTTTGTCAAGAATATTCATATATGATAATAATATATCAAAATTACCCTCTTCGTCAATAGTTAATTTTTCCCCGATTACACTTTTTTGCACATTAAGTCCTTCAACCACCGGCAAAACCTTCGGCTGCGGGCACACATCAAGCACTTTAAGTGCAGAATCTATTGGCGCATAAGCACCATCCGGAGTTTTAACATTTGCAATAATTCTGCCTTCATTCACAACCAGTGTAATGGATGTCGGGAATGCATACTTAACGTTTGCGGAAGAAACATATGCAATTTTCTCCATGTTTGCAACTGCCGCTTTTTTATTTATTTTAAGTATGTTCTGACCAACCGTAATACCCGAAGCCGCAACAATACTTTCGCGGTCTGCCGCCATATTTCCTTCAACATATATATTACGGATGTTCAGAAGCGGTGTATGGAAAAGAATTCCGTACAGCGCCGCAAGAATAACTATAAATTTAATTACAGATAAGCTTGTCTTTTTTCTTCTTTTTTTTGAAGCGGTGCGAGAAGCGCCGCTTTTCCTCTTTGTAGCCAAGCGTAAACACATCCTTTACACTCTTATAATTTTGCCGCCAATATCCGTTATCATACCCTCAAGATTTTCATATCCTCTGTCAATATAACACACACCTGATATTTCAGTTTTGCCTTCAGCCGCAAGTGCGGCAATAACAAGTGCGGCACCTGCTCTCAGATCCGGCGCTGACAAGTTTGCGCCATGCAGATTCCTCACTCCACGAATTATCGCCATTTCGCCGCCAAGGGTAATATCTGCACCCATTTTTTTGAGTTCACTTACCGCTTTGAACCTGTTTTCAAAAATAGTTTCTTTTATAACAGATGTGCCGTTTGCCATGCACAGTGCCGCCATAAGCTGAGGCTGTGCATCTGTCGGATATCCGGGATACGGCATTGTCTGTACCATATCAACAGCATCAATTCTTTCA
The DNA here is from genome assembly GCA_017502065.1 of Clostridia bacterium. Taxonomy (GTDB): domain Bacteria; phylum Bacillota; class Clostridia; order RUG12999; family RUG12999; genus RGIG4103. The sequence goes on from JAFVVU010000153.1 coordinate 1,548, forward strand.
TTTACCTTTATATTTAGTCCGCAATCTGTAAGCTTTATATCTGCACCGCACGTGCGCAAAACAGAAATAATACTTTCGATATGCGACGTATTAACATTTTTAAGCTCCACACATCCACCTGTTGCCGCAACCATAAACAGTATCGTAG
>JAFVVU010000154.1 GCA_017502065.1 Clostridia bacterium
CAAGTACTTTTTTTAGTTTTTTTAAAAAATTTTTTAAGCACCTTTTCGGGGTGACAGCGGAATTTTAGTATACCACACTTTTTTTCCTTTGTCAAGCTTTTTTGGCTCAATTTTTCAAGGTTTTATTTTTTTATCAAAAATGCACAGTTAATTTACAAATATTCGTAATAAATTGTATTTATAAATGCATTGTATATTGACTCATTCTTTATTATAATAATAATGTAGAAAATTATACGGAGGAAAATTATGTATTCAACAAACGAAATAAAAAAGGTTGACCCACAGATTGCAGAGGCAATCGAAAACGAAGTTAACAGACAGAGAAACAAAATTGAACTTATTGCATCGGAAAACTTTGTTTCCAATGCAGTAATTGAAGCAATGGGCACTCCGCTTACAAATAAATATGCGGAAGGCTACCCGGGAAAAAGATACTACGGCGGATGTGAATATGTTGACGTAGTTGAAGACCTCGGTATTGAAAGAGCTAAAGAACTTTTCGGCGCTGACCATGCAAATCTTCAGCCTCATTCAGGCGCAAGCGCAAACCTTGCAGTATTTTTTGCAGTTCTTCAGCCAGGCGACACAGTTCTTGGCATGAACCTTTCACACGGCGGACACCTTTCACACGGTAGCCCGGTTAACATTTCAGGTAAATATTTTAATATTGTACCTTACGGTGTTAATTCAGAAACAGAAACAATAGATTATGACGAGCTCCGCAAGCTTGCTATTGAACATAAACCGAAGCTTATTCTTGCAGGCGCAAGTGCATACTCAAGAGTTATTGATTTTGCAAAATTCCGCGAAATTGCTGACGAAGTTGGTGCATACTTAATGGTTGATATGGCACATATTGCCGGTCTTGTTGCTGCAGGACTTCATCCGTCACCTGTTCCGTATGCAGATTTCGTTACAACAACAACTCATAAAACACTCCGCGGACCGAGAGGCGGACTTATCCTTTGCAAGGAAGAACATAAAGCCGCTATCAACAAAGCTATATTCCCGGGAATTCAGGGCGGCCCGCTTATGCACGTTATTGCAGCTAAAGCAGTTTGCCTTAAAGAAGCAATGACAGACGAATTCAAAGCATATCAGAAACAGATTGTTAAAAATGCTGCTGCTCTTTGCGAGGCACTTAAAGCCGAAGGATTCAACATTGTATCCGGCGGTACAGACAACCACCTTATGCTTGTAAACCTTTCAAACATTGGTGTTACAGGTAAAGATGCTGAACATATGCTTGACGAAGTTTCAATTACAGTTAATAAAAACACTGTTCCGAACGAAACCTTAAGCCCGTTTGTAACAAGCGGTATCAGACTTGGTACACCGGCTGTTACATCGAGGGGTATGGTTGAAGAGGATATGAAAGAAATTGCCGCACTTATCAAACTTACATTAACCGAGTTTGATACAAAGGCAGACGAAGTAAGAGCCAGAGTTGCCGCACTTTGTGCTAAATATCCTTTATATAAGTAATTAAATAAAAGGGACTGCAACGGCAGTCCCTTTTTAAGCCGAGAGGTGATTTTATGCAGCCGCTTGCTGACAGAATCCGCCCCTCCTCACTTGATGAGGTTATCGGGCAGAAACATCTTATTTCCGAAGGCAAGGTGCTCCGCACCCTTATTGAAAGCGGAAATATTCCGAATATGATTTTTTACGGTCCGTCCGGCACAGGTAAAACAACCATTGCAAGAATTGCATCCAAAAATGCCGGCAAGGAGCTGTACAGTCTTAATGCAACAACAGCATCCGTTGCCGATGTTAAAGCAATTGCTTCCAATATAAACAAACTTGGCAATTCGAACGGAATTATACTGTACCTGGACGAAATCCAGAACTTCAACAAAAAGCAACAGCAGTCCCTGCTTGAATATATCGAAAACGGAAGTATTACGCTTATTGCATCAACAACAGAAAATCCTTATTTTTATGTGTATAATGCGATCTTAAGCCGAAGCAGCGTGTTTGAGTTCAAGCCCGTTGAAGCAACTGAAATTGAAAATGCACTCATTCGCGGATTTGAGCTTTTAAAAAACGAATATCCAGAACTTGAAATGAGTATTGATGATGACGCACTTGGTGCTATCGCCCAGCTTGCTTTCGGTGATGTGCGAAAATCACTTAACATTCTTGAAGTTTGTTTTATGACGGCAATCGGCAATAACGAAACGGTTATTTCAGCCACTACCGTTGCAAATGTCAGCGACCGACCTGCAATGAGATACGACCGTGACGGCGACAGTCATTATGATGTTTTAAGCGCATTTCAGAAATCCATCCGCGGAAGTGACGAAAACGCCGCACTGCATTATCTGGCAAGACTTATTGTTGGCGGTGACCTTATTTCAATATGCCGCAGACTTATGGTTATTGCATCGGAGGATATCGGACTTGCATATCCCAATGCAGCAGTGATTGTGAAATCCTGTGTGGACAGTGCCCTGCAGCTTGGTTTCCCCGAAGCAAGAATCCCACTTGCCGAGGCGGTTATTCTTCTTGCCACAGCGCCGAAATCAAATTCGGTCATTTGTGCGATTGATGCCGCAATTTCCGACATTAAAACCATGGACACGGGTGACATCCCCACACATCTTAAGGACGGACATTATTCCGGGGCGAAAAAGCTTGGCAATTCGATAGGATATAAATATCCTCATTCATACCCGAACAATTATGTTCCTCAGCAATATCTGCCGGATAATATCAAAGACAAGGTTTATTACAATCCCGGCAAAAATAAATTTGAAGATTCGGTTGCCGAATATCAAAAGAAAATCAAAAACAAATAATAAAATTTTATAAATCAGCTATTTACTGTTATATGAAAAGTTTTTTGGACATATAATAGTTAAGTAGCTGATTTTTTGTTTTTCAGAGAGGAAAATCTTATGACAAATGTTGAGGAATATTTATTTCATCAGGGTACTAACTATAAAGCATATGAGTTTTTAGGTGTACACCGCACAGATATCGGATTTGTTTTCCGCGTTTGGGCGCCGGGTGCAGAAAAAGTAAGTTTAGTTGGAGATTTTAATGGTTGGAATGAGAATAAAACTCCGCTTACACGTCTTAACGCCGGCGGAATATGGGAAATCGCAATTGATTTACCCGAAAATGCATTTTATAAATATGCCGTTACGTCAAATGGCAAAACGGTTTTTAAAGCCGACCCGTATGCCGTGTATTCCGAAAACGGTATGCAAACCGCTTCCATTATATATGATATAAAAGGCAAACATTTATGGCAGGACGAAGAATGGCTTGATTTCAAAAAAAGTGCCAATATTTTTTCATTACCTATTAATATATATGAGGTGAATTTAGGGTCGTGGAAGAAAAAACCGGATAATACTTATTATTCATACACCGAAATTGCCGGACTTCTCATTCCCTATCTCAAGGAATACAGCTATACACACATTGAGCTTATGCCGGTTATGGAATATCCGTACGACGGGTCGTGGGGATATCAGGTTTGCGGATACTTTGCCGCTACGTCCCGTTTCGGAAAACCCGAAGAGTTTATGCAGTTTGTTGATATGATGCATCAAAACGGAATTGGCGTTATTCTTGACTGGGTGCCTGCACATTTCCCGAAAGATGAGCACGGGCTTTATGAGTTTGACGGCAGCTTTCTTTATGAATATGCTGACCCGAACAAGCAGGAAAATCCGTCGTGGAATACAAGAAAATTTGATTACGGCAAACCGGAGGTTGTTTCGTTTCTTGTTTCCAATGCACTTTTCTGGCTTAAAGAATATCATATTGACGGGCTACGCGTAGACGCCGTAAGTTCAATGCTGTACCTTGATTATGACCGCCGCGGCGGAGCATGGACACCGAATAAATACGGCGGCAACGGTAATCTTGAGGCAGTGGAGTTTTTGAAAAAACTGAATACTGCTGTAAAAGAGCATGCCCCCGGTAGTATTATGATTGCCGAGGAATCAACCGCATGGCCGCTTGTTACAAAATCCGTCAAAGACGGCGGACTTGGATTTGATTTCAAATGGAACATGGGCTGGATGAACGATATGCTTGAATATGTTTCGGCAAATCATTTTTTCCGCAAGGATATGCACAAAAATATAACTTTTTCGTTTCACTATGCCTTCAGCGAGAATTTTATACTTCCTATATCACATGATGAGGTTGTACACGGCAAAAAATCACTTCTTGATAAAATGGCAGGCGATTATGCCGAAAAGTTTGCAGGCGTACGTGCATTTTTGGGATATATGATAGCACATCCCGGCAAAAAGCTTCTGTTTATGGGCAGTGAATTCGGGCAGTTTGCGGACTGGAATCACGAAAAAGAGCTTGACTGGATGCTTTTTGATTTTGAAACGCACCGTCAGCTTTCCGAATATACAAAAGATTTAAATGCACTTTATTTAAGCCTTCCCGAGCTTTGGGAAACTGACTTTTCGTGGGAAGGGTTTTCCTGGATAGTAAGCGACGATAATATGCAGAATATTGTTGCATTCAGGCGAATCGGCAAAAGTGCAGACGAAATTATTGCAGTAGTGAATTTTGCACCGGTTAAAAGAGAAAATTACTGTATCGGTGTGCCATATGATGGCACATATACAGAAATTTTCAGTTCCGACAACGAAAAATACGGCGGCGGTGGAGTTCATAATGAAAGTCCTTTAAAAACACGGAAAATACCGATGCACGGATATGACTTCTCTATTGAAATTACCGTTCCGCCGCTTGCTGCAGTTTATCTTAAAAACACAAAGAAAGTAGGCGTAAAAACAGATGTTAACAAATAAAAAAGATTGTGTTACCATGCTTCTTGCCGGCGGTCAGGGCAGCAGACTTTATGTTCTTACAGAAAAGAAAGCAAAACCGGCACTTCCGTTCGGCGGCAAATACCGTATTATTGATTATGCCCTGTCAAACTGCGTAAACTCCGGACTTGATACAGTTGGCGTGCTTACCCAGTATCAGCCGCTTCTCCTCAATGAGTATATAGGTAACGGACAACCCTGGGACCTTGACAGACTTTCCGGCGGTGTCAATATACTGCCGCCATATCAGAAATTCGGCGGCAGCGACTGGTATTCCGGAACGGCAAATGCGGTGTATCAGAACATACATTTTATCGAGCGATACAATCCCGACCACGTACTTATCCTGTCGGGAGATCACATATATAAAATGGATTATTCCAAAATGCTTTCATATCACAAGAAAAAGGATGCCGCTTGCTCCATTGCGGTTATTGATGTTCCGCTCCACGAGGCAAGCCGGTTTGGGATAATCAACACGGATGAAGATAATAAAATTCTTGAATTTGAAGAGAAACCCGAAAACCCGAAAAGCACAAAAGCATCTATGGGGATTTATATTTTCAAATGGAGCTGTCTTAAAAAGTATCTTACAGAAGACAGTGAAAACCCGAATTCATCCAATGATTTCGGAAAAGATGTTCTGCCGCGTATTCTCGAATGCGGCGAAAAAATGTATGCATATTCCTTTGACGGATATTGGAAAGATGTTGGTACGATTGACAGCTTATGGCAGGCAAATATGGATTTGCTGGAAGAGGATGCGACCGGCAGCAGCGACTGGAAAATTTATTCACGCAGTATGGAAAAGCCGCCGCATTATATAAGTGAAAATGCGGTAGTTAAAAACTCTATCGTCAGCGAAGGATGCGAGATTTACGGCACCGTTGAAAACTGTGTTCTTTTCCCGAGCGTTACCGTAAACGAGGGTGCTCATTTGCGGGATTCAATTATAATGGCAGACACGGTAATCGGCAAAAACTCCTGCATAAATTATTCAATTATAGATGAAGAAGTGCATATCGGCGAAAATTGCCGTATTGGAGATAAAAAGTCCGCTACCGGCAAGGTTACGGTTATTGCAGGCGGGCTTAAGCTTAAAGACGGCTGCACCGTTCCGGCAGGAGCAATGATTGACAATAGTATAAATCAGGAGGAAATATGAGTACACTTGGCATTTTATTTTCAGACATTCATTCCCGTGGTGTTGCGGAGCTGACGCATCTTCGTACAGTTGCATCTGTTCCTTTCGGCGGAAGATACCGTCTTGTTGATTTTCCGCTTTCCAATATGGTAAACTCCGGCATTTATAAAATCGGTGTTATTACAAAAAGCAATTATCATTCCCTCATTGACCATATAAAATCGGGTAAAGACTGGGATTTATCACGAAAAAACGGCGGAGCCATATTACTTCCGCCATACGGAATTGCCGCTTCCGCCGGTCCGTACCAGAGCCGGCTTGATGCGCTTAAGCGTATCAAGAAATTTATTGAATCCTCAACTGAAGATTATGTTGTTATGGCGGACTGCGACGTTATTCTTAATATTGATTATAACGAAGTTATAAAGTTCCACGAGTCATCGGGTGCGGATATAACCTGTGTGTACAAAGATACCGAAATTGAAGCTTCACATTCAAAACACTCTACTGTTTATAAAGTATCGGACAGCGGAAGAATTTGCGATATTCTTCTTACTCCCGAACTTTCAGGCACATACAGTGTGGCACAAAACTCGTGGGTGATGACCAGGAAAATGCTCCTTTATCTTATATCCGAAGCAAACACGCACGGACTTGAGCATTTTAACAAGGATATTCTTCTTGCCAATGTGGGTAATATGAAGATAATGGGATATCATCACAGCTCATATTCTGCACACATATCTTCCCTTTCCGGTTATGTGAAATACAATATGGATATGATTTGCAAGGAAAAGCGTGATGCACTTTTTGCCGTTCCCTCGCGTCCTGTTCATACAAAGGTAAGAGACAGCGCCCCTACACGATACGGCAATGGTGCAGTTGTTAAAAACTCCCTAATAGCCGACGGATGCGACATTAACGGATATGTTGAAAACAGTATTTTGTTTGAAGGCGTAAAAATTGAATCCGGCAGCCGCGTTACAAACTGTATTGTAATGCAAAATACCATTATTGAAAGCTCGTCTTCTCTTTCGTGGATTATATGCGATAAAAACGTTATTATAAAATCCGGCCGCACGCTTTCGGCAGATAAAAGCTACCCACTATATATTACCAAAGGAAAGATGATTTGACATGGCAAAGAAAATTCTTTTTGTTGCAAGTGAAGCCGCACCGTTTGTTGTAACCGGCGGACTTGGTGATGTTATTGGTGCACTTCCTGCAGCTATTATGAACAAAAGCGATATGGATGTGCGGGTTGTGCTGCCATTTTACCGCGATATTTCCGAAAAGCATATGAGCGAAATCGAATATTTGTGTTATACCTATGTTTCGCTCGGCTGGCGCAACCAGTACTGCGGAATTTTCCGCACAAAATATAAAAACGTAACCTTTTACTTTATTGACAATGAATATTATTTCAAGCGCGAGGGGTGTTACGGGCATTTTGATGACGGCGAGCGGTTTGCTTATTTCTGCAAATCTGCACTTGAAATTCTGCCGGTTATTGATTTTTTTCCCGATGTAATCCATGCGCACGACTGGCAAAGCGCACTTGTGCCGATATATCTTCGGACACTTTTTTCAGATTCTGAAAACTACAGACGTATACGGACGGCGTTTACAATTCATAATATTGAATATCAGGGTAAATTCGACCTTTCCATACTTGGCGACGTGTTTGCCCTTGCCCCCTATCACGGCGGAATAGTTGAATGGAACGGATGCATCAACCTTATGAAAGGTGCAATTGAGGTTTGCGATAAGCTGCTTACGGTAAGTCCCACATATGCGGCAGAAATTTTCAGCCCTTTTTATTCACACGGACTTTCCCCCATTTTAGAGAAAAATTCCGGCAAGCTTGGCGGAATCTTAAACGGAATTGACTTTGAAACCTATAATCCGAAAACCGATATGTCAGTTTTTTGTCAGTTTGATGCGAGAAGTTTTAAAGAGGGAAAACTTGAAAATAAACTGGCTCTTCAGCGGCAGTTTGGTCTTACCGAAAATGCAGATGTTCCGCTTATTGCCGTAATTTCCCGTCTTGTAAACCACAAGGGGATGGACATTCTTGCCGGAGCAGCGGATGAAATTATAAACCGCGGGGCACAGCTTGCGGTTCTGGGTACGGGTGATTACATTTACGAGGATTTCTTTTATCACCTTGCACAGAGACATCCCGGTATGGCAAGTACAAATCTTATGTTTAACCCCGATACCGCGCGCAAACTTTATGCCGCATCGGATATGTTTTTAATGCCGTCAAAAAGTGAGCCGTGCGGTCTTGCGCAGATGATTGCATCCCGATACGGAAGTGTGCCGATTGTGCGCGAAACGGGCGGGCTTTACGATTCTATTCACGACTGCAGCTTCGGTCACGGCAACGGCTTTACTTTTTCCGGATATACAAGTAACGATATCATAAATTCCGTGGACCGCGCAAAAGCATTATATTACAATAAGGAGAACTGGCACGCCCTTGTTAATGAGGTTATGACAACTGATTTTTCATGGGATAAATCTGCCGGTCATTATATAAATACCTATAAGGAGATTTAATGTGATTGAATTAACTAAACCCTATATTAAAGAGCAGATTGAGGGGAATCTTGCAAGAAGTTACGGAATTTCTCCCTCCGAAGCTACCGAGCGCCATATGTTTGATGCACTGTGCCAGACAGTGAGGGATATTCTTCGTGCAAAAGAACGTGAGTTTTCAACTTCGGTAAAAAAGCAGAAGGGTAAAACCGTATACTATTTCAGCATGGAATTTCTTGTAGGACCTGCTCTTTTCAACAATCTTTTTAACTTAAAAATTGACAAACTTGTAGCCGATATAATAGACGGTTACGGCATGAAATTAGAAGACCTTGTAGCCCTTGACCCTGACCCGGGGCTTGGTAACGGCGGTCTTGGCAGACTTGCCTCATGTTTTATGGATTCCCTTGCAACACTCGGTTACCCTGCGAGAGGCTACTGCATACGCTACGATTTCGGACTTTTTAAACAAAAGCTTATTGACGGATGGCAAACGGAGCTTCCTGATAACTGGCTTCCCGACGGAGAGCAGTGGCTTATCCCCAGAAATGACGATGCTATGACCGTTAAATTTGACGGGCAGATTGAAGAAAAATGGACCGGAAACGGACTTGAAATTGCACACTATAACTACACCCCCGTAACAGCCGTTCCCTATGATTTTATGATTTCGGGATATGACAGCGATGCCGCCGTTCCTCTTCGGTTATGGAAAGCGGTAAGTCCGCTTGATTTTGATATGAGCCTTTTTTCTCAGGGACAGTACGCTCGTGCTATGGAAAAAAGCGCCGAGGTTGAGGCAATTTCAAAATTTCTTTATCCTCCGGATGAGCATTTTGAGGGTAAATCTCTTCGTCTTCGACAGCAATATTTTCTTGTTTCAGCCGGGCTTCAGGATATCGTACGCCGTCATCTTAAAGTATATGGCACACTTGATAATCTGCACGAAAAAGCCGCAATCCATATTAATGATACGCATCCGGCGCTTGCCGTACCGGAGCTTATGCGAATACTGATTGACGAGCACCGTTTTGACTGGGATAAGGCCTGGTATATTGTAAATAAAACCGTTTGTTATACCAACCACACCGTTATGGCAGAAGCACTTGAAACATGGGATGAGCATCTTATCGAACGTCGTCTTCCCCGAATTTATAATATTTTAAAAGAAATAAATGAGCGGTTTACGGCCGAGCTGTGGAATCGCTATCCCGGCAACTGGAATCTCATTGAAAAAATGAGCATTATGTCACAGCACCGTGTGCGCATGGCAAACCTTTCTATTGTAAGCGGACACAGCATAAACGGCGTTGCAAAAATCCATTCAGACATTCTTAAAAATGACGTGTTCAAGGATTTTTACAATATGATGCCCGACAAATTCACTAACGTTACCAACGGTATTGCTCACCGACGTTTTTTATGTCAGGCAAATCCTAAGCTTTCAAATCTTATTGCCGAATGTATAGGCGACGGATTTATAAAGGATGCATCAGAGCTTTCGAAATTCGCTGATTTTGCAGATGATAAGAATGTGCTCGAGCGGCTTTATGATATAAAATCCGAAAACAAACGAGCTTTTGCGGATTATATGAAAAAGCAGGGCGTTATCCTCGACCCCGATACAATGTGGAATTCGCATATCAAACGAATTCACGAATATAAACGTCAGCTGCTTAATATTCTGCACGTTATAAGTCTTTATCATCAGCTTAAAGAAAATCCGGGTATGGACTTTTTGCCGCAAACCTTTATTTTTGCAGGTAAAGCGGCAGGCAGCTACCATATTGCAAAACGCATTATAAATCTCATATGGGCTGTCGGCAAGGAAATCGAAAAGCATCCCGAAATAGCAAAGAAACTCAAGGTTGTATTTATAGAAAACTACAGCGTATCGCTTGCAGAAAAGATAATGCCTGCAACTGAAGTAAGTCAGCAGATTTCCCTTGCAGGCAAAGAAGCAAGCGGAACAGGTAATATGAAGCTGATGCTGAATGGTGCAGTAACAATTGGTACAATGGACGGCGCCAATGTTGAAATATGCGAGGCGGTTGGACCTGATAATATTTTCATTTTCGGCATGAACGAGCGCGAGGTTGATTTCCTATGGAAAAACGGGTACAATCCGGCAAATTACTATGCTCAGAATCCTGCACTTAAAAAGGCTGTAGACAGCCTTATCCCAGGATTTTACGGATATTCATTCAAGGATATTTACGATTATCTTATTAAGGGCGAGCGCGGTATGCCCGACCCGTATATGTGTCTTGCGGATTTTGGAAATTATGCAATGGTATATCATAATATGACAGTTGCTTATCAAAACAAACCCGAATGGAACCGCCGCAGTCTTCTCAATATTGCAAATGCAGGTGGTTTTGCCGCCGACAGAAGTGTCAGCGAATACGCCGGAAAAATATGGCGGATAAAACAAATATGATGTACGAATACTACCGAATTCCTGAGGGTGCCGTCAA
>JAFVVU010000155.1 GCA_017502065.1 Clostridia bacterium
GCATTATCAGGAAGCTTTTTATACTCTTCCGACAGATTTGTTACAGTAATTTCCGCATCGGGATTTACTGCTCCCTGAAGTGACGGAGCATCATCAACAAGGAATTTTACCCTCTGACGAAGTTTGTCTGCTACTGCGGGGTCTTCCTTATCGCTATACTCATAAAAGCCCTCAAGCTCATATGCAAAAAGGCTTTCGGTTTTTACCTTATCAATATCTGCGCCTTTTGCCTGCCACAGCTTTTCAAAGCTTTCCTTATCAGTACCAACAACGGACATATCAACCGCAGGAACAATAAGTCCACCGCGAAGTCCGTTCCACAGCCACATGGATTTTTTGTTCATATTATCCCAGAGCCACGGGCAGTTTTCTGTCCTATGTACACAGCTTTCCGGTTCTGACAGTTCCTTGAAGAAAACTGTTATATCTCCAAAAAGCGAAAGACTTTCAAGGTCGGTAGCTTTGATAATTCTTGCCGACTGCATTGTCTTTTTCTTATCCACGTCATAACCTTCGCCAAGAAGCTTCGGACCAACCGAAAGAAGTGCAACTCCTTTGCCGTTTTTCCACGCTATTTCAAAAGCTTCTTTTTCGGTTTTAAGGTATTCATATGTCTTTTCAAGACCAACAATAACATCTGCTTTGTCAAAATCATATGTATAAGAAATACCGTTTTTGTCAAGAAACGCCGCAAGCTCGGTTTCACATTCAAGTATACCGACTGTACGCTTCGTAACTGCATCAATTTCAGTTACAAGAACATCCCAGCTTGATGTTACTGCATCTGTTTTTGCATACATTGTATATTCGCCTGCATTTTCAGGCATTTCAAATGTTACAGACACAATTTCTCTTGAAAATGCCGCAAGTGTTTTTGTAACTACGCCATGTGCGGCATCCGACACGCCGTATGTGCAGGAAATCTTCTGTTCTTTATCCGTATCGTTTATAAAATGGATATTCACATCCGTTTTCTGACCCGGGCAGAAATTTCTGTCCCATATATCCATACTTACGGTTACGGGCGCATATGCACATTTAAGTTCATTCCAAACGGGTTTAAACTTACCTGCGCGAAGGTCTCCTTCGTAATATGTATTTCCGTCCTCGGGACCGGAAATCATGCAGAACGGCGAGAATCCTGCAACGCCCATTCTGCGCCAGTATTCCGCAATTTTTGCATGGGATACCTTCTGCTGCCATATACGTTCTTCGGCAGTATTTTCTTTGCCGAGAAAACGCATAAATCCTGAAATAAGGTGTGGGTAAAGACCTGGATTATATTCATAATCAAGGTAGTTACCGCCAAATTCATCAGCAATCACGGTCATACCGAACTGCTCTTTGTTATCATAATATATACCAACGTTTTCAAACATACTCCACCAGTATTTATGCAGATGCATAACATCTCTGTGAGAAAGAATGAAATCGGGATAGTCTTTCATAATATCGGCAAGTGCATCTCTTGCATCAACAAGCTGCTGACATTCCGGGATTTCGTTCCACGGATGTATGAGCACTGTTCCAACGTGCGAAAGTGCCATATCAAACCTGTTTGCCCACTGCTCGCGGAGGCTCTCTCCGCTTGCTTTAAGGCCATGGAAAAAGCTCCATTCTGCCTGAATAAGCATTCCGTATTCATCGCAAAGGTCCATAAACTTTTCAGGTACGGGACCCAAATGAAAACGAACAGTATTGCCGCCAATTTCTTTAAGCGGCAAGATAACGTGGTTCAAAAACCAGTTTTCATCATATGAAACTTCTTTTGCCTGCTCGTCACGCTGCCATCTGTGCCAGCACATTGTTGCCATTTTAAGTGTGATGGGCTGTCCGTTAAGTTTAAACCCAAGTCCGTCTTTTTCAAACACTTTAAGACCGGTTTTCTGTGTACGCACTTGGCCTTTGACTTCGGTTTTAAGTGTATAAAGCTTTGGATTTTCACAGCTCCAGAGTATGCCTTTGCCATCAAGTGGCATAGTGATTTTGCCTTTTTTATCCGCCTTTGCTGCAGCTGTTGCAATTATCGTTTCTCCGTCAAGAAGAGTAAATGCAATATCGCTATCCACGTCTGCAAAGGCTGTTAATTTATATCTTATATCAAGAGCGTCTTTATCCTTATCATATGCGGGAACAACGCCGTCGATACGCACATCATCGTGCAGATCAAGATACACATCGTTCCAGATGTGTGATGTAAGGTCGGAGCGCCAGTCATCCGCTTCCGGAAGCTTTGATGCATCCGTATCAGGCGTGTCGGTATATGAAGTAAGCTCTATTTCAAGAGTTACGGTATTTCCCGGTTTCACATCCCTGCTGTCAAGCAGATGTCGGGTAACTGTAAGACCGCCTTCCGAAGAAGATACAAGCTTGCCGTTTACATATACTTTTGGCTGATATTTTGCTCCATAAAGAACAAGACTTGCCCGCGAAAAAGATTCCGCAGGC
>JAFVVU010000011.1 GCA_017502065.1 Clostridia bacterium
ATGATTTTATCAAGCTAAGACCAAAAATTACAGTAATATTATACCACAACACCATTTTCTTTTCAATATAAAAAAGAGTGGTACAAGACCACTCTTTATAGTTATTCATACGGAACACAACAAGGTTCCTTATTATTATTTATTTCCTGAAAGCCATACCGGAATTTCAAGTCCGTTATCGTCTTTACCTGCTTCAGCCTGTTTCGGTGCAACGAATTTTGAACCGTATCCGCTCTGTTTGTTTTCCCATGTATGTAAGAAATTATCAACAGCATTTGTATAGTTTGCTTTCGGATCTGCCGGACGTGCAACCGGATCAAAATTTTCTTCCTTTTTCGGAGGAATCGGAGGCAGGATAGGTTTTACTTTATCTGCCGGATCATCAAATCCTGTTGCAATAACAGTAACAACAATTTCATCTTCAAGTGAATCATCCATTGCGATACCGTAAATAAATGTAGCAGAATCATCAATGTATTCTTTAACAATTTCAGCAGCCTGAGCAGCTTCAAAGAGGCTGAGGTCACTGCCGCCTGTGATGTTAAGAAGAACGCCTCTAGCTCCGTCGATAGTTGTTTCGAGAAGCGGGCTGTTGATAGCCATTTTAACAGCAATTTCAGCTTTGTCTTCGCCTTTTGCACGGCCGATACCCATGTGAGCAAGACCGCGGTCTTTCATTACTGTCTGAACGTCTGCGAAGTCAAGGTTGATATCACCTTCACGCTGTATAACATCGGAAATACCCTGAATACCCTGACGAAGAACATCGTCTGCCATTCTGAAAGCTTCTTTAACAGTAGTTTTCTTATCGGCAATCATGAGAAGTCTGTCGTTAGGAATAATAACAAGAGTATCAACGTTTGCTTTAAGTTCTGCAATACCGGCTTCTGCCTGGTTTGTTCTTACTTTACCTTCAATTGTGAAAGGTTTTGTAACGATACCGATTGTAAGTATGCCCATATCTTTTGCAATTTTTGCAACTACCGGAGCAGCACCTGTACCTGTTCCGCCGCCCATACCGGCTGTAACAAATACCATATCTGCGCCTTCTATGGACTGCGCAATTTCTTCTCTGCTTTCTTCAGCAGCTTTTTTACCGATTTCCGGGTTTGCGCCTGCACCAAGACCTTTTGTGATTTTTTCACCAACCTGAATTTTCTTGTTTGCGCCCGAGCTTACAAGCACTTGTTTATCTGTATTTACTGAAATGAATTCTATATCCTTTACTCCGTGCTCAATCATTCGGTTTACCGCGTTGTTACCGCCGCCGCCTACTCCGACAACTTTAATAACCGCGCTACCGGGTCTCTGTTCATTATAATCAAACATAACACAATCCTCCTATGTATTATCTCACTATTATATAATTATATAACACTTTTTTCAATAATTCAAGACCTTTTATGAAATTTCTTCATTATTTTCTTTTTCAGCCTTTTTGGCACGTCTTATGCTGAACCACAGTCTTCTCATAGAAGCCGCATTATTAAGCATTCTTGTGCCGAAAACAATGGTTGCCGCAAGCCCCATATCAACCCCGATAAGTGAGCCGATAAATGTTAAAGCGGCCGCAATAAGTGCATTTGAAAAGAATCCTGTAATAAAAATATTTACGTCAAATGTTTTTTGCATATGTGCAAGCACCGCACCAAATACCGAATCAAGACATGCAAGCATTGCCACCGAAAGATACCTTGAAAATTCCGGCGGTATATATAAATTTGTCATAAGTCCGGCAAAAACTCCAACAAGAAGTCCGAGTACAACCCACATCTGGATACATTCCTTTCAAAAATCAAGATTCTTCTTTTTTCACACTCGTTACGTGATTAAACGTAAGTGCTCCTGTATACGCTTTCATATCAATTCTGTCAGAACGCTGAATCGTAACTTTATTCTGATATGCACGAAGCTCAGATACAATTCCGCCGTTCATATTCATTGCTCCTTCAAGAGCAAGCGGATCGCCGATTGCTTTTATCACAAACGGCACACTGCTTCTTACATTATTAACAAGAATGGTCGGTCCTACGCATCTTATTGCCGTTGTTGCAACAACACGCTCACCGTTTATGGACACCGCCTCCGCAC
>JAFVVU010000156.1 GCA_017502065.1 Clostridia bacterium
AACGCAAGCATATATGCAAGCCAGTATTCCCAGTGGAGAAGCTCATTAAAAAGTGTAAACGAAACTGTTTGTATTACACCTGCCGATATTGAAAAAAGAGTAAATTTAATTACCTGCCATTCTATGTTTTTCATAAATACCCCCTGTTTTAAAAAAAGATACAAGAGTTCTCTTGTATCTTCCTTTTTTGATTATAAAACTTTATTCAAGAAATCGATGGTTCTTGGATGTTTCGGATTTGAGAAAATTTCTTCAGGTGTTCCTTCTTCAAGAATTACGCCTTCATCCATAAAGAGCACACGGTCCGCAACTTCACGTGCAAATCCCATTTCGTGTGTTACAACCACCATTGTCATACCTTCTTTTGCAAGCTGTTTCATTACAGCAAGAACTTCCCCAACCATTTCCGGGTCAAGTGCTGATGTAGGTTCGTCAAAAAGCATAATATCCGGCGACATTGCAAGTGCTCTTGCAATTGCCACACGCTGTTTCTGACCACCTGAAAGCTGACTCGGGAAGCTTTCCGCTTTATCGGAAAGGCCAACTGTTTCAAGAAGTTTAAGTGCGGTTTCCTTTGCCTCTTCTTTTGTGGCTTTTTTAAGGTCCACAGGAGCAAGCATAAGGTTTCTTAACACGTTCATATTGGCAAACAGATTGAAGTGCTGAAACACCATACCAATATTTTCGCGCACTTTATTTATATCAATCTTTTTATCATTGATAAGGGTGCCATCAACAACAATTTTTCCTGCTGTTGATTTTTCAAGTTTATTAATACATCTTAAGAAAGTCGATTTTCCGGAACCGGACGGTCCGATCACACAAACAACTTCACCTTCATAAATATCGGTTGTTATTCCTTTTAAAACCTCGTTGTGACCAAACTTTTTTTCCAGGTTTTCTATATGTATTTTTACATTATTCTTATTTGCGGCCACGGTTCAGTCTCCTTTCCAGTGCATTTGCAACCTGCTGCAATGCAAGAATAACAACAAGATACATTACTGCAACAATAGCCCACATTTCAAATGATTTAAATGTGATAGCAATAACGTTCTGTGCTTTGTTAACAAGTTCCGGGAACCCGATAACTGAAAGAATTGATGTATCTTTAAGTGTTATTATAAACTGATTTACAATACTCGGAATCATATTTTTGATTGCCTGCGGAAGAACAACACGGAACATTGAACGCCAGTATGAAAGCCCAAGGCTTCTTGCCGCTTCCATCTGACCCGGGTCAATTGCCTGAATTCCCGCACGGATTATTTCTGACATATATGCACCGCAGTTAAGCGCAAGACAAATTGTTCCCGCCTGAAGCGATGTAAGCACAAATCTTGCTCCAAAAATGGATTTAATGCCGTACGGCACTCCGTAAAACACGAAAAATGCCAGAACTATCATTGGCACGCCGCGGATTACGTTTACATATATTTTTGAAATTGTTCTGGAAACTTTATTGTCTACAACACTTGCAAGACCGAACACTATTCCCAGTATACATCCGAATAACAAGCCCCACAGCGCAAGCAAAAGTGTTTGCCCCATAGCCGCCAGCAAAAGTGATCCGTATGTATTGATGATTTGAACCATCGGAGCGACCTCCCTATATCAAAGATGAAGGGCACCGGATAACCCAATGCCCTTTCAGTTAAATCTTATTAACCAAGATACTTAGCAATTATCTCGTCGTATTTTCCGTTTTCGCGAATGTTTTTAAGACCTGCATTGAAGAGATCAACAAGTTCCTGTTTGCTTGCATCAAAGATTGCAAAGCCGTACTGTGCAGGTTCATTTTCTGTTCCTTCAACAAATTTCATAGCAAGTTCGCCTGTTTTGATGTTGTATTTAAGAATCGGTGTATCATCCATACATGCATCAACCTGACCGCCCATAACTGCCTGATACATATCAGGAGATGTTGAGAAGGTTACAACTTCAAAGCCGTACTGGTCTTTAATTTCTTCAGCGTATTTGTTGCTCATTGTACCGTTTTTAACAGCAACTTTTTTACCGTTCATATCAGCAAAACCTGTGATTGTAGAATCTTTTGCAACTGCCATACCCTGTGTTGCATCATAATATCCATCAGAGAATGTCCAGCCGCTTGCTTTTCTTTCATCTGTGATTGATGCACCGGCAATCATACCGTCAGCCTGACCTGCCTGACAAGCTGCGATTGCAGCGTCCCAACCAACGTACTGAAGGTCATATGTAAATCCCTGGTCTTCAGCGATTGCTGCAAGGATATCCATATCGATACCAACGATGTTTCCTTCTGCATCCTGGAATTCAAACGGGCTGAATCCTTTATCAGTTGCAATTACAAAGTTTGCTGTGTTGTTTGTTCCGCATGCAGCAAAGCAAAGGCACATAACTGCTGCAAGCACAATAGCTAATAATTTTTTCATTTTCATTATCCTCCTAAAAAAATAACATATGTACCATTTTATCTCAAAATGCCCAAAATGTCAATAGTTATGAACCGAAATCTTCTTTATTTTTAACTTTTGACACGCCAAATATCTGCACACCCGTAACTCCGGCAATAATCATCCCTGTTGATATTACTGTTACGGCTGTTATTTTTTCGTCCAAAAAGATTGCTCCGGCAACAACCGACACAACTGTTGTTATGTTTGAAAATGCCGTTGTTTTCGCAACCGGCAGATATGTGTTTGCATAGTTAAGCAGCAAAAATGCAACTACCGACGAAATAAGTCCAAGATATAAAATTGCCGCTGTATATTCAAAATGCGCAAACGAAGCAATAACTTTTACCGGGTTTTTTATATTTTCAATAATTGAAATTACCACAAATGACACAAGTCCGATACTCGTCATTGCATATGTGCGTTCAAGTGCTGTAAATTCACCCGAAATCTTGCGGCTTGACGTATTGTATGCCACCGAAGATACAACAGCACCAAACAGAAGTATTATGCCAGGCACCGTTACCGTCCCTTCCGCATTGCCTGTAAGCGACATAATCACAACACCAGCTACCGACAATGCTGAAAAGACATATTGCACGGGAGACGGCACTTCCGCAAGAACGAATATACCGCCTATCATTGATACAACCGGTATCATTGATATCATAATGGATGAAAATGCACTTGTTGTCAGCTGTATTCCATAGGTTTCGAATATGAAATACAAAACCGGCTGGAATATTGACATAAGCACAAGTTTCCATATGTTTTTATGCATATTTATTTTTGTTTTTGTGGCAAGCATTACGACTGTAAGCCCCAAAAATGCAACTATGTATCTGTCGGCAATAACCGTAAGCGGCGATGCATAGCCCAGTGCAATTTTTGTAAACATAAAGCTGAATCCGAAAATCACCTGTGCCCCAAGCGCCGCAAGCGTTGCCGGAAGTATTTTATTTTCTTTCATACTGTATTCCTGTTTTAATCGTTTGTTAAGTTTCCGTCCCCGCTCACAGGGATAACCTCGCCCAGATAGGTCGGTTTCGGTTTTAATATCACTTTAACAAAGTCCTTGCAACGCGCAAGTATTTCGCGGTTTTCACGGAGTGACTGTCCACCGTAGGTGTTTCCGTAATCCGAAGTTACGCCGTACGCTTCAATCCCAAGCTGTTTGGCAATATATAACGCTCTGGGCAAATGATATTCCTGAGTTACAATTATTATTTTATCTGCCGCAAAAACATCTCTGGCACGGTACATGCTTTCATATGTAGAAAATCCCGCATGGTCCATAAATACATCGCTTGACGGAATTCCTGCATCAACAGCAATCTGTTTCATAGTATTAACTTCGTCATATGTTTTTGTTCCATGGTCGCCACTCATCATGATTTTCGGAGCAGCGCCCTGCTTATACAGTTCAATTCCCCTTTTAATCCTGTCAGACAGCATATCACTCGGAGTTCCGTCAGCTTTAACGCCACATCCGAGAACCAGAACACAATCAACGTTTTTAAGCTTGGTTGCCTCTTCGGGTGTAATAATACTGTTTGCACCAACATTTTTTACATATGCATTTATACCAAACAACAACGCAACACCTGTAGCCGCAAGGCATACAAGCACAATAAAAGCTATTAAAATTTTCTTCTTCATTTGTGTTCTCCTTTCGACATACCGCCGAACATCGTGCAAGTATTTAGTCTTCAAATAGCGGTGTTGAGAAATATCTTTCCGCCGTATCGGGAAGGACGGTAACAACAGTTTTGCCCGGGCCAAGAAGCTTTGCAAGCTTGATTGCCGCGGCAACGTTTG
>JAFVVU010000157.1 GCA_017502065.1 Clostridia bacterium
CGTAAACGTGCAGGTATTGAGGTTAAACGTAAACCTGTTTCGTTCATATTTGCAGGACCGACTGGTGTCGGTAAAACGGAGCTTGTTAAAGCTCTTGCGGAATGCGTATTCGGGTCCGAAGAAGCACTTATCCGTGTTGATATGTCAGAATATATGGAAAAGCATTCTGTTTCAAAGCTTATCGGTTCGCCTCCGGGATATGTAGGTTATGACGAAGCAGGTCAGCTTACCGAGCGTGTGCGCAGAAATCCGTACAGCGTAATTCTTCTTGATGAAATTGAAAAAGCACACGAGGATGTGTTCAACATATTCCTGCAGGTGCTTGATGACGGCAGAATTACGGACAGTCAGGGCAGAGTTATCAACTTTGAAAATACAATTATTGTAATGACAACAAATGCAGGCTCACAGCTTTCGGCAGGCAATATGGGCTTTGAATCTGAAAGCGGAGAAAGCCGCTATGAAAAGGTTTTAAGCCAGATGTTCCGTCCGGAATTCATCAACAGAATTGATGAAATTGTGGAATTTGCATATCTTGAAAAGGATGAGCTTTTGCAGATTGTTTCACTTATGCTCTCTGACCTTGTAAAAGGACTTGCGGAAAAAGGCATTACTGCAGATATAACTGATGCGGCTAAAGCCCTTGTTGTTGAAAAGGGTTATAAACGTAAATTCGGTGCACGTCCGATGCGCAGAATCATTATGAAGCATATTGAAGACGAAATTGCAAAGCTTATCATAAGCGGAGCGCTTGCTGATGCAAATAAAATAACAGTGGATGCTGTGGATGATGAATTTGTGCTGAAATATGAATAAGTTTTAACAGCTTGTTCATAATTTAGTCAAATTTAAGTAGTATAATAAATGCGGAAGAAAAAACCGGAGGTAGAAATATGTCTGAATATAACGATTATAAATGGTATGACGAAAATAATGGTGAAGAAAACAAGAATGTGCATTTTTATACTGAAACTGTAACGGAAAATAAAAAAGAAAAAAGAAAAAACAGAATGAAAAATGTTGCAATGGTTGTAATGGCGGCGGTTATGCTGACAAGTGTTGCAACAACGGGATATGTTCTGTATGAAGATGAAATAAAAGGGACTGTATCAAATATTGAAAGAAAGCTTTCACTTTCGGATAAGGAAACATCTTTTAAGTTTCAGCAGCTTACAGATGGAGATAAAGTGCCGATGTCAACCGTTGATATTGCCACAAATGTGGGACCTGCGGTTGTGGGTATTTCAACATCTGCGCAGTATATGTCTTTCTTTGGTCAGATGTATGAACAGGAAGGCAGCGGCAGCGGAATTATTATAAGCAGCGACGGATATATTGTTACAAACAACCATGTTGTTGAAGGTGCAAAATCCATTTCGGTAATACTCAATACGGGAGAGGAACATTCCGCAACTCTTGTGGGAACAGATGCAAAAACGGACCTTGCAGTGCTTAAAATAAGCGCAAGTGATCTGACGGTTGCCACACTTGGAGATTCTTCTGTATGCAGTGCAGGTGAACTGGCGGTTGCAATAGGTAATCCGCTTGGGCAGGAGCTTGCCGGGACGGTAACAGTTGGCGATATAAGTGCAGTTAACAGAAGTATTCAGGCTGATGACGGTACAAATATGATACTTCTTCAGACGGATGCGGCAATAAACCCGGGTAATTCCGGCGGTGCGCTTGTAAACGGATACGGTGAGATTATCGGTATAAATACAATGAAATTCTCGGGTAACGGTGTTGAAGGTATAGGCTTTGCAATCCCTGTGAATACAGCAAAACCCATAATTGCCGACCTTATTGCCAACGGATATGTTAAAGGCAGACCGCTTATCGGGCTTTCGCTTCGTGAAATTTCGCCTGAGCTTGCTGCAGTAAATGATATGCCGGCAGGGCTTTATGTTGCAGATGTATCAAAAGGCGGTGCGGCAGAAAAAGCAGGTATCAGAAAAGGCGATATAATTGTTGCGGTTCAGGATAAGATTGTTGAATCGGCAAAAGAGGTTAACGAAATAAGAGATAAATATGCCGCGGGCGATACAATAAAAATTGAAGTATCACGTGACGGACAGAAAAAACAGTTTAGCGTAATACTTCAGGAAGATACGACATCAAGAGTTTCAAATTAAAAAATAAAAGAAAAAACGGGCGTCTCGCTTTAGCGAACATGCCCGTTTTTCCACGTTAAGAGAAGGGTAGAAAAATTACTTTTACCACAGCAAGGGACTCGTGGTTGCCCCAGGCTGCAAATATAGTATATAATTTTTTAGAAAGTATGTCAAAAAGAATTTGCCGCCCCCACAAAAAATGGAATTGACTTTAAACATGCATTGATATATAATCAATATAAAGGTGCGGGAGGTGAAAATGTGAAGAGCTATTACAGGGTTTTTAATACAAACCTGCCTATTCCAATGCGAATAAGTCTGAATGTAACAAATGCAGACGGAGAAATACATTCTCTCCATACTTCAAAAGAAATGCGTACCGGCGTTTCAAATGCAAAATACGGATTTCCGAGCAAACTCAATTATTTTGAAATACTGTATTGTTTTAAAGGAGATTTCGCTTATGTAACAGATATGGGTGAATTTGAGATAAAAGAAGGGGAGTGTCTTGCAATAGGAAGACAACGTACCCGAAATGCTCCCAGAAACGAAACAAGAGCACATTATGTATATGCGCTCGGATTTGACCATGAATTCTGCAAATCAATCGGAATGGATGATACCATTACGGGAGTTATTTCCAAAACTGATGTTGTGCCTGCAAACTGTATTAAAGAAATGATA
>JAFVVU010000158.1 GCA_017502065.1 Clostridia bacterium
GCAAGAACATCGTTAACGCCGTCGCCTGTCATTGCAACGGTTCTTCCGTGATTCTGCAGAGCTTTTACGATATGCTTTTTCTGGTTCGGGCTTACACGTCCGAAAACAGTATATTCACATGCAATATCGTAAATTCGCTCGTCGTCATCGGAAAACTGCGACATATCAATATATTTTTCATATCCTGCAAGCGAAAGACGCCTTGCAATATTGCTTACGGTTGCGGGGTTATCGCCCGAAATGAGCTTTATATCAACGCCGTAGCTTGAAAAATACTCGAGAGTTTCCCTTGCGGATTCTCTTATATTATCTGCAATAAGAATAAGTGCCATCGGGGTATTTTCGAAAGACAGCGCAAGCACGCGGTATCCCTCTTTTGCATAAGACATATGGTCAATATCAAAATCCTTAAAAACAACCTCCGGTGCACCGAGTGTGTATGTGCCTTTGCCGCCTATTGTAACGGCGCTCGTTTTGCGCTCGGATGAAAATGGCAATTTATCCGTAACATCCGAGGCTATGCTTCCAAACTCTGCTTCAATTGCGGCAAGAGATGCATTTTTATTTTCAAATGCTCCGCAAAATACGGACAGCGCGGATTTAACATCATCAAAACTAAAATCCGATAGAGTAATGGTCTTTTCTACGCGGAAACTGCCGTCTGTAAGCGTTCCGGTTTTATCAAGACAAAGAGTATCAACTCTTGCAAGAGTTTCAATTGCCGGCGGCTCATTTACAATAACACGTAGATTAGCACAGCGGATTACACCAACTGCCATTGTTACTGTGGTTATAAGTACAAGACCGCTCGGTATCATACCAACTATTGCCCCTGCGGTACTTATTATATTTTCTTTTAAAAGAACATCTTTAAAGTGCTGGGAAATAAAAAGAGCAATGCCTACGGGAACGATAAGAATTGACATTATTTTAAGGATGCGGTCAATTCCAGAAACAATTTCTGAATGCACACGCTTGTGGTTTTTCGCCTTTGCGGTAAGGCCTGCCGCATAGCTTTTCATACCTACTGCGGTTGCTACAGCGATAGCACTGCCTGCAACAACAAAGCTTCCCGACAGAAGATCATCGCCGCCGCGCTTATATACGGCGTCAGCTTCGCCTGTGATAAGCGATTCGTTAACTTCAAGGTTATCAGAAGAAATGACTGTTGCATCAACACTTATCTGGTCACCTTGCGAAAAGACGATATAATCACCTTTAACAATCTCTTCTACGTTTATGGTCTGGCGCACGCCGTCGCGGATAACCGTGGCGGTTGCGGCAGTCAGGATAGAAAGCTTGTCAACCGTTCTTTTTGCACGTATTTCCTGCACAATACCCATAAAAGCATTTGAAAACACCACTCCGATAAAGAGGGCGTTTTCAAAACTGCCTGTGAGGGCTATAATAAGAAAAATAGTTACGGTAAGGATATTAAAATAGTTTACTATATTATCAAAAATTATTTTTTTAACAGGTTTGGAAAACTCCTTTTGCTGGATATTAACCTCGCCGCGACTGCGCGCCTCTTCAACCTGTTTAGAGGTAAGTCCGTTCATTATTTAATCTTTCTGCTACCCGGTTTTACAAACGGAAGACCCTGTTTGCAAAGCGGACATTCATCAGCTTCGTAGGATTCAACTTCAATTGAAATAACGGATTTGAACTGTGTGCCAAAATCAATTTTTCCACCTGTTCTGTCAACAATACATCCAACGCCTGCAACGTTTGCGCCTGCTTTTTTAACAATTTCAATAACTTCTTTAACGCTTCCACCTGTTGTGATAACGTCTTCAACGATAAGCACGTTAGCGCCTTCCGGAATTTCAAAGTTGCGGCGAAGTGTCATAACTCCGTCTTCTCTTTCTGTGAAGATGTTTTCAACATTAAGGTGACGGCTTACTTCATATGCCATAATTACAGCGCCCATAGCCGGTCCTACAACAAGGTCAATACCTGCATCTTTATAGCTGTCTGCAAGCATTTTGCAAAGCTCTTCGCTGTATTTAGCATTTTTGAAAATTTTTGCACACTGGAAATATCTGTTGCTGTGTCTGCCTGATGTGAGAAGGAAATGTCCTTCTAAAAGTGCCTGTGCTTCTTTTAATACTGTTATTACTCTTTCTTCGTTTGCCATTTTAATTCTCTCCTTTATCCGTTTAAAATTACTTTTCCGACAATATCATTGATATCGTCAATATTATGTTTTTTCATATAATCTTCAATTCCGTTAATAACGTCAATGCAAGCATTGGGGTTAACGAAATTGTATGTACCTACTGCAACGGCATTAGCGCCTGCAAGCATAAATTCAATTGCATCCTCGCCCGATGCAATTCCGCCCATACCGATAATCGGTATGCTTACAGCGTTACGGCACTGCCATACCATACGAACCGCAACGGGTTTTACCGCAGGACCGGAAAGTCCGCCGATGTTATTGTAAAGTATGGGTTTTCTTGTGTTTATATCAATTTTCATACCTGTAAGGGTATTTATAAGAGATATTGCATCCGCACCGCCTGCTTCGGCTGCTTTTGCCGTTTGTGTAATATCGGTTACGTTAGGTGAAAGCTTTACAATAAGCGGCTGCTCGGCATATTTTTTAACCTCTTTTGTAATTTCATATACTGTATCGGGATTTGTACCGAACGCCATACCGCCCTGTTTTACGTTAGGACAGGAAATGTTCATTTCAAGCATATGAGTTTTTGTGCCGGCAAGACGTTTAGCCATTTCGCAGTAATCCTCAATGCTGTTACCTGAAATATTTGCAATTACTGTTGCGCCTTTATCGATAAGGCGAGGGAGATAATCGCTGATAAACGCATCAACACCGGGGTTCTGCAGTCCTACGCTGTTTAAAATACCCGACGGAGTTTCTGCAATTCGGGGAGGAATGTTACCGTCACGTTTTGCAAGAGTAAGACCCTTTACGCAAACCGCACCAAGACGGGATATGTCATAAAACTGACCGTATTCGTCGCCAAAACCATATGTACCGGAAGCGGTAACAACGGGATTTTTGAACTTTATGCCGCAAATGTTTACTTCAGTTTTCATTCAAAAAACACCTCCGCAGCATTAAACACGGGACCGTCCTTACAAACGTGGGAGAAGTTTTCTCCGTCCTTGTTTTTTGTTTTGCACGCGCATACAAGACAAGCGCCAATTCCGCACGCCATTCTCTGTTCCATGGAAACCTGACACGGAATGCCAAACTCTTTTGCAAGAGCCGCAATACCTTTAAGCATCGGTGTAGGTCCGCACGCCATAATAACGTCGCATTTATTGTTTTCAAGATGCTCTTTTAAAGGAACAGTAATAAGTCCGCTGTGTCCGAAAGAGCCGTCATCAGTTGAAATAACTGTGTTGCCGCATTTTTCAAACTCATCTTTTAAAATGATGTTTGATTTACTGCGAAATCCAAGAAAAATGCTTGGATTTTTAACCCTTTCCGCTAAATAGAGGAGGGGAGGAACACCAATTCCGCCGCCAACAATAACGGGATTTTCAAAATCGCCAAGGTCGAATCCGTGACCGAGCGGAATAAGCATATTTATGCTTTGTCCTTCTTTATATTCGGACAGAAGCTTTGTGCCGTCACCCTTTTTTTCAAATATAATACGTACAGTATCATTGCCAGCATTACAAATGCTTATCGGTCTGCGGAGAAGTGCACTTCCGCCATCGCAAAGAATATTTGCGAACTGACCGGGTTTACATTTGTCCGCCATATCGGTTTTGATAAGCATATCATAAATGTTCGGGGCAATTTCGGTGTTTGTAATTACGCTTCCAATAACTTCAAGACTCATGGCTTACCTCCATTTGTTAAGCTCTTCGCGCATGGCAATGCATTCCTGACGTGCCGCAACCGCAAAGTCTTTTTCATCAAAGTCGCCTTTTTTATATGCGCACATAATTCCTCTTGATGAGTTTACTATTGCACCAAGTCCGTCTTTGTTAAATGAGTATGAAGCATCTTTTCCGCCGCCGCCCTGTGCACCGTAGCCGGGAACAAGGAAGAATACATTCGGCATTACTTTTCTAAGAATCTGTGCCTGCTCGGGATATGTAGCACCAACAACACAGCCTACACGGCTGTAACCGTATTTGCCTATTGTGCCTTCGCCCCATCCGTTTACAAGGTTTGCCATTTTTTCATAAACTGTGCCGTCAGAGAGCATCAAATCCTGAAGCTCGCCGGAGGAGGGGTTGGATGTTTTTACAAGCACGAAAATATCTCTGTCAAATTCGTTGCAGTCTTTTACAAATGGTGCAATACCGTCAGTTCCGAGATATCCGTTAACTGTAACGGAATCAGGTTCAAACGGACGAACTTTTTCGCCGCATATGTCTGTTTGTCCGAGATATGCACAGGAATATGCGCTTGCTGTTGTTCCTATATCGTTACGTTTTACGTCAAGAATAACGTAAAGTCCTTTTGATTTTGCATATTTTATTGTTTCTTCAAGTGCCATAAC
>JAFVVU010000159.1 GCA_017502065.1 Clostridia bacterium
GCAACCTTTGGAAAGAGTATAAGCAATACATTGACTCCGGCGAATATAAGGAAATGGTTGAACATTTCATAGCTGGCAAAAGCTCCGTATTCAATGAATATGAATGTCCGGAATACAGATATCATTCATGGGTTAAAGGCGGCCAGCTTTATCTTATGGTTCAGGAAATGGCACATAAGGAATGCGCCGCAACCATTGACCTTACAAGTGCAAACGGCAGGGTTGCATTAACCAACTTTACCGGAACGGTTATCAACGGAAGTGATGAAAAATCCATTTCAGGAACCGGCAACATCCTTACCGTAAATCTCAAGCCCAGACAGTCAATTCTGTACAAAATCAAAAACGAAACTCCAATTAATATTTCTGACCTTGAAGCTCCGAAATATGACGATGCTTCTTTGGTTGACTGGGCAACAAAAGAAATTGAGTTTGTTGGAATAAACGGAATTGCAAACGATATTGCTCCAAATACATTTGCTCCCGAGCAGAATATTACAAGAGGCGACTTTGCATACTTCCTTATGAATGCTCTTGACATTCAGGAAACCTACGGCGCAGAAACCTTCTCCGACGTTGATTCCTCCAAATATTATGCAAAAGCAATTCTTGCAGGAAGAAAAGCAGGAATCCTCAACGGCAGCGGAAATAATCTGTATCAGCCGGAGGAAGCTATCTCCCGTCAGGATGCAATGGCAATTATTGCAAGAGCAATGACATATAAAGCAATGCTCGGAAAATCCGATACTGAAAACCGACTTTCCGTATTCTCCGATAATGCGCTTATCGCAGATTATGCAAGAGAGCCGATTGCAGCAATGACCGAAGAGGCTATTGTAAAAGGAAACCCTGACGGCACAGTAAATCCGCTTGGAAACATTACAAGAGCAGAAACTGCAGTTATTGTGTATAGAATATTAAATAAATAAATCAAAAAAGGACTGCATCAGCAGTCCTTTTTATCATTTAAGTAATTCTTTAAGCTCGTCGACTTTATCTGTTTTTTCCCATGCTACGCCGAGGTCTTCACGTCCGACGTGGCCATAAGCTGCGAGGTTTCTGTAAATAGGTTTTCTGAGGTCAAGCTTTTCGATTATTGCCGCAGGACGAAGGTCAAACACCTTATTTACTGCATCGGCAATTTTATCGTCCGCTACCGTGCCTGTACCGAAAGTATCAACCATTACGGAAACCGGTTTTGCGACACCGATTGCATATGCAATCTGCACTTCACATTTTTTTGCAAGGCCTGCTGCAACAACGTTTTTAGCAATATATCTTGCCGCATACGCCGCGCTTCTGTCAACCTTTGTCGGGTCCTTTCCGGAGAAAGCCCCGCCGCCGTGACGTGCATATCCGCCGTAGGTATCAACAATAATTTTTCTGCCTGTAAGTCCGCTGTCCCCCTGTGGACCGCCAACAACAAATCTGCCTGTCGGATTTACATATATTTTTGTGTTTTCATCCATAAGCTCTGCCGGAACAATTGTGTCAATAACGTATTTTTTAACGTCTGCACGGATTGTTTCAAGGCTTGTATTCTCATCATGCTGAGAAGAAACAACAACTGCATCAACACGGGCAGGTTTTCCGTCAATATATTCAACGGTTACCTGAGTTTTACCGTCGGGACGAAGGTACGGAAGTGTACCGTTTTTTCTTACATCTGTAAGTTTTTTAGCCATTTTATGTGCAAGTGAAATAGGCATCGGCATAAGCTCTGCTGTTTCGTCACAAGCGTATCCGAACATCATACCCTGGTCACCGGCGCCGACTGCGTTATATGTTTCGTCTTTACCTTCTTTGGCTTCAAGAGCTTTATCAACGCCAAGCGCAATATCGCAGGACTGTTCGTCAATTGCTGTAAGCACGCTGCAGGTATCCCCGTCAAAACCAAGACCGCCTGTGTAGCCAATATCTTTAATAACCTGTCTTGCAATTCCCGGAATATCAACATATTCACTTGTTGTGATTTCCCCCATTATCATTACCATACCGGTTGTTACGGTGGTTTCACAAGCTACCCTTGCGTTCGGGTCTTCAGCTATAATAGCATCAAGAACTGCATCCGAAATCTGGTCACATACCTTATCCGGATGTCCTTCAGTAACAGATTCTGATGTAAACAACATTCTGTTCATAATAACTACTCCTTTTTCAAAAATAAATCCTCCTGCCAAAGACAGGAGGAGAAAAGATCCACTTATCTTAGCTCTAAAAGCCGGATTTGGCACCTTTAACACATTGTCAGGTTGCCGGGTTTCACAGGGCCGTTCCCTCCACCACTCTTGATAAGGATATATTAAGTCAAAATTAAATTTAAAGTGGTGCCGAAGGCGGGACTTGAACCCGCATGGTATTGCTACCGCTGGATTTTGAGTCCAGTGCGTCTGCCAGTTTCACCACTTCGGCATTTTTGGAGCGGAAGACGAGATTCGAACTCGCGACGTTCACCTTGGCAAGGTGACGCTCTACCACTGAGCCACTCCCGCATATTATGGTGCAGATGAAGGGACTTGAACCCCCACGTCGGTTGACACCAGAACCTAAATCTGGCGCGTCTGCCAATTCCGCCACATCTGCTCATATCCCAAATCGTACATATTATCTTAACATATTTTTGCCGCATTGTCAAGGAATATTTTATTCACACGTCTTTTAGTTAAATATTCACAAAAAAGAAAAATTCCACGCAAAAAATTTTTATCAACTTTTTTACAAAAAAGACTTGTATATTTTTATCATATAAGGTAAAATATAGTTGTATACATTTTTATAATGGCATACTATCGGAAAAACAAAATTACTAATTATATTTCAGGAGGTTTTTACTATGTCAGTAAAAGTTGCTATTAACGGTTTTGGACGTATCGGTCGTCTGGCTTTCCGTCAGATGTTCGGTGCAGAAGGATATGAAGTTGTTGCAATCAACGACCTTACAGATCCTAAAATGCTCGCTCACCTTTTAAAGTATGACTCTTCTCAGGGAAGATACGACGGTCATACTGTTGAAGCAGGTGAAGGATGCATTATCGTTGACGGTAAGAAAATCACAATTTACAGCGAACCTAAAGCTGCTGATCTTCCGTGGGGAGAAATCGGCGTAGACGTTGTTCTTGAATGTACAGGTTTCTACTGCTCAAAAGAAAAGAGCCAGGCTCACATCGATGCAGGTGCTAAAAAAGTTGTTATTTCTGCTCCGGCAGGAAACGACCTTAAAACTATCGTTTTCAGCGTAAACGAAAACACACTTACAGCTGATGATACAATTATCTCTGCTGCTTCCTGCACAACAAACTGTCTTGCTCCTATGGCAAAAACTCTTAACGAATATGCTCCTATCCAGAGCGGTATCATGGCTACAATCCATGCTTACACAGGCGACCAGATGATTCTTGACGGTCCGCACAGAAAAGGCGATCTTCGCCGTGCAAGAGCAGGTGCTGTAAACATCGTTCCTAACTCTACAGGTGCTGCAAAAGCTATCGGTCTTGTTATTCCGGAACTTAACGGAAAACTCATCGGTGCTGCACAGAGAATTCCTGTACCGACAGGTTCTACAACAATCCTTACAGCAGTTGTTAAAGGTAAAGACGTTACAGTTGAGGGCATCAACGCTGCAATGAAAGCTGCTGCTTCTGCATCTTTCGGTTATAACGAAGATGAAATCGTATCTTCTGATATCGTTGGTATCACATACGGTTCTCTCTTTGACGCAACACAGACAATGGTTGCTAAAATTGCTGATGATCTTTATGAAGTACAGGTTGTTTCATGGTATGATAATGAAAACAGCTACACAAGCCAGATGGTTAGAACAATCAAATACTTCGCTGAAATCTAAGAAATTTCACATTTTAAAAGGCGTCCGAAAGGACGCCTTTTTTGTGTGC
>JAFVVU010000160.1 GCA_017502065.1 Clostridia bacterium
ATCAACTCTTCTGTTGCGGCAAATATTGTTGCATACAGAGAAGAAAATGGCGTGTTTACTGACAGAAAACAGTTTAAAAAGGTAAGTAAGCTTGGAGATAAAGCTTTTCTCCAGTGTGCAGGGTTTATGAGAATATCGGGTGGAAAAATGGTGCTTGATAATACAGCGGTGCATCCGGAATCATATGAGCTTGCAAAAGAAATTCTTGAATTGTGCGGATATTCACTTGATGATGTTAAAAACGGAAACCTTCACGAATTGAAAAAGAGGGCAAAACCTGCCGATATGGCGGCACTTGCCGAAAAACACGGCGTTGGTATGCCGACGGTTGAAGATATTATCGGTGAGCTTCTGAAACCGGGTCGTGACCCACGTGAAAACCTTGACAAGCCGGTGCTTCGCAGTGATCTGATGTCAATTGAAAATTTAAAGCCCGGAATGGTGCTTACGGGTACTGTAAGGAACATTACAGACTTCGGAGCCTTTGTTGATATAGGTGTTCATCAGGATGGTCTTGTGCATATATCACAAATTTCTGACAAATTTGTTAAACATCCTATGGATATTTTATCAGTTGGCGATGTTCGCAAAGTAAAAATTGTTGATATTGACGTAAAAAAGGGTAAAATTGCGCTTTCAATGAGGAATGTTGACGAGGCATTATGCAATTTACCTAATTAAATGCGCAGTATTTCAACAAATTTTACTATTTGCAAAACTTAAAAAAAGTGGTAAAATAGTAGTATATGATAATTTTGGAATTTAGGGGGACTTAAAATGTCTAGTGTAAACTTGAAAGGTATCTATAAAAGATATGCCGGCGGTGTTGAAGCCGTTAAGGATTTCAATATTGATATCCCGGATAAGGAATTCGTTGTTCTTCTCGGACCGTCAGGTTGTGGTAAATCTACAACTCTTCGTATGATTGCAGGTCTTGAAGAAATTACAGAAGGCGAACTTCTTATTGATGACAAAATCGTAAACGACGTTCTGCCGAAGGACAGAGATATAGCAATGGTTTTCCAGAACTATGCACTTTATCCTCATATGACAGTATACGAAAACATGGCTTTTGGTCTTAAACGTAAAAGAACTCCGAAAGCTGAAATCAAAAGAAGAGTTACAGAAGCAGCTAAGATTCTTGATATAGAACACCTTCTTGACAGAAAGCCGAAGGCTTTGTCAGGTGGTCAGCGTCAGCGTGTTGCACTTGGTCGTGCTATTGTTCGTGAACCGAAAGTATTCCTTATGGACGAACCGCTTTCAAACCTTGACGCTAAACTCAGAACTCAGATGAGAGCTGAAATCAGCAAACTCCACAAACGTCTTGATACAACATTCATCTACGTTACACATGACCAGATTGAAGCCCTCACAATGGGTACAATTATCGTTGTTATGAAAGACGGTATCATCCAGCAGATTTCTTCTCCGCAGGATCTTTACGACAAACCGGCTAACCTTTTCGTTGCAGGATTTATCGGAACTCCGCGTATCAACACAATGGATGTTATGGTTGAAAAAAGAGAAGACGGAATTTATGCTGTATTTGGCGATCAGTCAGTTAAACTCAACGAAACAAAAGCTAAAGCTCTTGAAACAGGCGATTATATCGGTAAAGAAGTAGTTCTCGCTATCAGACCGGAATCTGTACATGATGAACAGATGTTTATTGCAGCAGTAGCTGATAGCACTGTTGAAGCAACAGTTGACCTTGCTGAAGCAATGGGTTCTGAAACATATCTTTACTTCCAGCTTGGTGGTTCTGAATTTATTGCAAGAGTTAATGCAAGAACAACAGCTAAAATGGGAGATACAGTTAAGTTTGCATTTGAACCTGAAAGTCTCCACTTCTTTGATAAAGAAACAGAACTTCTTATCATCTAATCATGATGCATTTAAAGCCTCCCGACTTTCGGGAGGCTTTTTGTTTTGCGGAGGTAAACATGAACAAAGTATCGGATACATTTAAACTTTCAAACGGATATGAAATTCCCTGTGTTGGGTTTGGTACATGGCAGATAAACGGTGATGACGCGGCTGAAGCTGCAGTTATAAATGCAATCAATGCAGGTTACCGCCATATCGATACTGCTGCCGTATATGGAAATGAAACCGGAGTGGGAAATGCAATAGTTAATTGCGGAATAAAAAGGGAAGAGCTTTTTGTTACCAGCAAGGTATGGAATACAATGCGCGGATATGACAATACCCTTAAAGCATTTGATGAGTCCATGGAAAAGCTTGGTCTTGAATATCTTGATTTATATTTAATTCACTGGCCGGCGTCAAAAAGCAGGTTTGAAAACTGGAAAGAAATAAATGCGGAAACCTGGCAGGCACTAATAAAGCTGTATAAAGAGGGCAGAGTTCGTGCAATTGGCGTTTCAAACTTTTTGCCGCATCATCTTGAACCGCTTATGGATGCAGAGATAAAACCAATGGTTAATCAGATTGAGTTTCATCCGGGGAAAATGCAGGAGGATGCGCTTTCATTCTGCCGCAAAAACAATATTCTTGTTGAGGCATGGAGTCCGCTTGGCAGAGGGACAATGCTTGATAATGCACTGATTAAAGAAATAGGGGACAAGTATAATAAGAGCATTGCACAGATTTGCATAAAATGGTGTCTGCAAAATGGAGTTGTGCCGCTTCCGAAATCTGTAACACCGGCAAGAGTTAAAGAAAATGCAAATGTGTTTGATTTTGAAATATCGGCAGAGGATATGAAGATAATAAATGAAATGCCGTTTTG
>JAFVVU010000161.1 GCA_017502065.1 Clostridia bacterium
AAAGAAACGGTTAAATACGCACGTGAACAGGAAAAGATTCACGGCAAAAACTTCAGATTCACAATAACAACCAACGGAATTCTGCTTGACGACGAAAAGCTTGCATTTATAAATGAAAATATGTGCAATATTGTTCTCAGTATAGACGGCAGAAAAGAAGTAAACGACAGGGTTCGCGTGAACGTAAACAAAAAAGGATGCTATGATAAAATAGTTCCCGTGTTCCAAAAGGTTGCGCAGTCAAGAAACCAGGATAACTATTATGTAAGAGGTACTTTTACAAGATATAACCTTGATTTTGCAAAAGACGTTCTTCATCTTGCAGACCTTGGTTTCAAACAGATTTCTGTTGAACCGGTTGTTGCTCCGTTTGAAGAGGATTATGCTCTTCAGTATGAAGATATTGATACAATCTGCAAGGAATATGAAACTCTTGCAAAAGAATACATAAAACGTAAAAAAGAAGGTAAAGGATTTAATTTCTTCCACTTTATGATAGATCTCGATCAGGGCCCGTGTGTTGTAAAACGTTTAAGCGGATGCGGTTGCGGCTGTGAATATATGGCTGTAACTCCCGAAGGAGATATCTATCCCTGCCACCAGTTTGCAGGTAACGAAGAATTTAAAGTGGGTAACCTTAAGGATGGCATAACAAACACAGAACTTACTGCAAAATTTGCAAAAACAAATGTTTATACAAAACCCGACTGCAGCAATTGCTGGGCAAAATTCTATTGTAGCGGTGGATGTGTTGCAAATGCGCAGAACTTTAACGGTTCAATCGAAAAACCGTATGACCTTGCGTGCCATCTGCAGAAAAAAAGAGTTGAATGTGCAATTGCCATAAAAGCGGCATTGTAATTTAATTAAATATGAGGTGAACAATATGAAAAACTTTTTAAAAATTTTTGACAAATACGGTGTATGTCTGTGGGCCATTGTAATTATGCTTGTTGTAAACATTACAATGCTTCCGTTTACATACAACTACATCAAACTCGGACTTATTGAAATTCCGGTAACACCGCTTCTCATTATGCTCCCGATTTTAATGGGTGTTGTATATGCGATTTTCGTTTCATACGAAGACCCTGAAAAAAAAGGCAGAAAAGAAGCATTCCGTGTATGGAAACTTGTTAACTTTGCACTTTTCTACATTCTTGATATTCTTGTTTTTGTATATGCAGCAGTAAACGGAAATATAAGATTTTAAGTAAAATCCCCCGACATTCAGGGGATTTTTAAAAAAGGAGAACCTATGAATAAAAAAGCGGTTATTTTCTGGGTTTTAACAATTCTGATAATGGCGGTAATATTTCATTTTTCGTCCCAGACGGCTGTTGAATCAACAGATACCAGCAACAGCTTTTCGGAAAAGATTATACGATTATTACAGCCAATAACAAACATAGCGGAAGAAGACATTCCTTCGGCAGTAGTTTCGATGGACGGAGCGATAAGAATTTTGGCGCATTATTCGGTGTTTCTGCTGCTTGGCACAGTGTGCTACCTTGCGGCATATTTCACAAAAGATATGCGGCATATTTATAAAAGTTTGTATTCTGTCGGTATCTGCACCGCCTATGCAATATCAGACGAAATACACCAGTATTTTGTGCCGGGCAGGTCGCTGCAGATTTCGGATATACTGACAGATATCGCAGGAGTAATTACAGGAACTTTGATAGTAATAGGGATAATAGTATTAATAAAACGAAAAAAAGCGAGTGAATAGTCACTCGCTTTTTTGTTTATACTAACAAAAATTTGAAAAAAGGTGATAGTATGAGC
>JAFVVU010000162.1 GCA_017502065.1 Clostridia bacterium
TACCTCATGACGACGTTTCTGTCTTTCGTTATATAGTGGAAGATATCTTACAAGAAGTGGTCTTGGGCCGACAACACTCATATCGCCTTTCAAAATGTTGAATGCCTCAGGAAGCTCATCAAGAGATGTCTTACGAAGCAGCCTGCCGAATTTCGTCAAACGAACATCGTCGGGAAGGAGATTTCCGTTTTCATCTTTTTTATCCGTCATGGTACGGAATTTGTAAAGCTTGAATATTTTCTCGTCTTTCCCCGGACGGTCCTGTTTGAAAAGCACCGGACTTCCAAGCTTAGCTCTCACAAGAATTGCCACAATTATGTATAGCCATGAAAAAACAATTATTGCCGCAAGCGCACACAAAATGTCAAATGCACGTTTTATGTATTTTTTATACATCAAAAGCACCCCTTAATAATTTCAATTATTTCATCATGTTCTTCAGGTGTCATTTGCGGATAAAAATCACTTGGTAAGCAGATACCTCTCATAAATATATCTTCACTTACAGAAGGTTCACCTTCCGTATGTTCAAAATAATCGCATTCTTTATAGAACGGCTGCATATGCATCGGTTTCCAGATTGGTCTGGATTCTACGTTATGTTCAGCAAGAATATCCATTATATCAAAGGGCGAAACATCCGATGTTTTATCAATTGTTGCCGCAGAAAGCCAGTGGTTCGGTTTTGTTCCTTTCTCATACGGCTGCAGTGTAATGGGCATATTCCTGAACACTTCTATGTATTTATTATATAATTTTGTTTTCTGTTCAACGTGGTCGGAGAGCACATGCATCTGTCCGCGTCCTATTCCGGCACAGATATTACTCATACGGTAGTTATAGCCAAGTTCTTCGTGCTGATACCATTTTGCAGGCTCACGGCTTTGTGTTATCCATTTAAGAACTTTTGCAAGCTTATCAGTATCATTTCCCACAAGCATTCCGCCGCCGGATGTAGTTATGATTTTGTTTCCGTTAAACGAAAGAATACCGTAGTCACCAAAGCTTCCCAGTTTCTTGCCTTTATATTCGCCGCCAAGACCTTCCGCCGCATCTTCAATAAGAACTGCATCGTTTTCATGGCATATTTCCATGATTTCGTCCATCTTAGCCGGAGTTCCGTAAAGGTGAACAACCACAACGGCTTTTGCTTTATATTTTTTAAAGGCACGCCTGAGTGCTTCCGGACTTAAGTTCCATGTATCAGGTTCACTGTCTATAAATACAGGTGTGGCATTCTGATATACAATGGGATTTGCACTTGCCGCAAAGGTCATTGACTGACAAAAAACAACATCTCCTGCTCCAATGCCTGCTGCACGAAGTGCCATATGTATAGCGGCAGTTCCCGCACTCATTGCAACGGCACCTTTTACGCCCACGTATTCTTTTAGCGCATTTTCAAATTCATTTACGTTTTTGCCAAGCGGAGCTACCCAGTTGGTATCAAACGCTTCCTGAACGTATTCCTGTTCTTTTCCGCACATACACGGAGATGAAAGATAAATTTTTCTGTTCATTCCTGCCACCCGTTTCTTTCCTTAAATATCTTATCATTATATTATATCATACATATATATAAAAGGCAATAGACTTTTTTTGTCAAAAAAAGCCGATTTTCCCCTTCGCATAACGTACGAAAAATCAGCTAAAAGTATTATGCACAGACATATTTATTATATCAAATTTCACTATTAGTGTCAATTGTCGTTTTTATAGAAGAAATACCGCTATTTTGGTGTTTTTCACCATTTAAGAAGAAAAAAAGGCCGCATCAGCAAGATGCGGCTTTTTTGTTATTTAATTCTTTCAA
>JAFVVU010000163.1 GCA_017502065.1 Clostridia bacterium
TGTAATAAAATATTTGAGGACATTATCCCAAACATTTATAATTCAGGTTTTAAAGGAATATATATAATTGCTTCAAATCCACTTGATGTTATGTGTAGAATTTGTTTAAAATATGCAAAAACCTCATCAACTTTAACTTTTTTGCGCATTGCTATTTTTGCATAGCACACCCCCGCCCCCGTGTTTATGGGGATGTGCACAAAAACAAATGCCGCAATGTAAAGCAGATAAAAGATTATTCCCGGAGCACCGTAAATAAATCCCGTGCCCCAGAACTGAGCACACAAAAACTGCGCTGTCATTATGGCAAAATACACCGCAATTTTAACCAGTGTACCTACCAGACTTATCATCACAGCTTTGGATTTCCGTTTATTGAATATTTTTTTTGTTTCAGTAAATATCTCCTTATGCGTGATCACTTCAAACACCTCGCATTTTACACCTCCATAATAACGGGCAAAAGCATCGGGTTGCGTTTTGTTTTGTTGTAGAGATATGATGCAAGCTCATTTTTAACGGAGGTTTTTATTATTGTCCAGTCATTTACTCCATCAAGTCTGCTTTTTTCAATAGCTTCTCTTGATACGGATTTGATTTCTTCCATCAAATCCTCGGATTCGCGTACATATACAAATCCACGCGAAATAATGTCGGGTCCTGCAACAATCTCGCGCGTTTTCGCCGACATTGTTACAACAATTACGATAAGACCGTCCTGCGCCAGATGTCTTCTGTCGCGAAGAACGATGTTACCTACATCTCCAATACCAAGTCCGTCAACAAGCACCTTGCCTGAAGGCACGCTGCTTCCAATTCTTGCACCATTATCATCAATTTCCAAAACCTGTCCTACGTCCATTGTAAATATGTTTTCTGACGGAACTCCCATTTTTTCGGCAAGTATGCCGTGTTGTTTCAGATGACGGTAATCTCCGTGAATCGGCATGAAATACTTCGGCTTCGTTATGCCAAGTATCATCTTCAGTTCTTCCTGACACGCATGACCGGAAACGTGCACCTCATCAAGAGATTTATAAATTACATCTGCTCCGAGTTTAAACAACTCGTCAATTACTTTAAAAATAAGTTTTTCATTGCCGGGAATTGGACTTGCGGAAATTACAATCAGATCCCCGGGTGTTATTTCAACATTTTTATGTCCCGAAAAAGCCATTCTGGAAAGTGCCGACATTGTTTCGCCCTGACTTCCCGTTGTACAGATTGTGACTTTGTTCGGTGGATATTTTTTAATTTCACTTATCGGTATAAGCGTGCCTTCAGGTATATCCATATATCCCAGAAGTGACGCCACTTCAACAATGTTTTCCATGCTGCGTCCCGAAACAGCTACCTTTCGTCCGTAGCGCACAGAAGCATTTATAAGCTGCTGAACCCTGTGGATATTCGAAGCAAACGTTGCAACAATTATCCTTTGGTTTTTGTGACTGCTTAATATATCGTCAAAAGTATCTCCAACGCTGCGTTCCGACATTGTATATCCCGGACGTTCAACGTTTGTTGAATCGGATAAAAGCGCCAGAACACCTTTTTTTCCTATTTCGCCAAGTCTTGCAAGGTCAATCATCGGACCTGCAATCGGCGTAGGGTCAATTTTAAAGTCGCCTGTGTGGATTACGGTACCCTTCGGTGTATAAATTGCAAGCATTACCGCATCCGCAATACTGTGGTTTGAATGAATAAATTCAACAGAAAAGCTGCCGAGCTTAATGGTTTCCCCCTGCGAAACCCTTACAAGCTTTGACGTGGAAAGAAGACCGTGTTCTTTAAGCTTACATTCCGCAAGCCCCAGTGTCAGCCCCGTGCCGTACACCGGAACGTTTATTTCCTTAAGGAAAAACGGAAGTCCGCCGATATGGTCTTCATGCCCGTGCGTCAGAATTATTCCGCGCACCTTTTCTTTGTTTTTTACAAGGTAAGATATGTCGGGTATTACAAGGTCAACTCCGAACATTTCCTCATCGGGAAAAGCAATACCGCTGTCAACAACAATTATGTCGTGTCCGTACTCAAAAACATAAATATTCTTACCGATTTCATTAAGCCCGCCCAGTGCAACTATCTTCAGTTTATTAGGTTTACGAGCCAAAAATTTCGCCTCCTCGAAAAAAATTATTTCCGGTCATATATAGAATGCTTTCGCATTAAAAAACAAAATTTTATACATACATATTCTATTATATCATAAAATTTCCAAATAATAAAGCATTTTTTAAAATTTATTTTTTCCTGTAAAGTTATATTTTGCCGGACTTGTATTATTATAGCATTCCGGCACAATGTGTATACATAAAAATTAATAAAAATTGCATTAAAATACTTGACGAACGGGGAATTTATGTATATAATAAAATGGTGCATATGTATTTATTATTAAAATAAATATAGAAATAAAAACTTTATATTTTTACAAGGAGGTGTAGGCATAACAATAATGGATACCTTACATTACATTTTAATTGCCGTTGCCGTTCTCACGGGCATTGTTGGCATTTTGATAGGCATTCTCCTTCGTAAAGGCATAGCCGAAAAGAAAATCGGCAGCGCCGAAGCAGAAGCCAAGAAAATTGTTGAATCTGCCGAAAAGGCGGCTGGGGCTAAGAAAAAAGAAGCTCTTATTGAAGCTAAAGACGAAATACATAAACTCAGAGTTGAGTGTGATAAAGAAATAAAAGAACGCAGAAGCGAAATATCACGCCAGGAACGCAGGATAAGCCAGAAGGAAGAAACTCTGGACAAAAAATCCGAAGCTCTTGAGAAAAAAGAAGAACTTGTTAACAAAAAGAACAAAGAACTTGAAGAAATGCAGGAAAAAACTGCTGCTCTTCATCAGAAACAGATTGAACAGCTTGAAAAAATTGCATCGCTTACAAAAGAGGAGGCTAAACAAACGCTTATTGCAAGCATAGAAAGTGAAGCCCGTCATGAAGCTGCAATGCTTATCAAGGAAATCGAAGATCAGGCTAAAGACGAAGCTGAAAAGAAAGCTCGTAAAATCATCGGTCTTGCCATCCAGAGATGTGCTGCCGACCACGCAGCTGAAGTTACAGTTTCGGTTGTTGCTTTGCCTAACGACGAAATGAAAGGAAGAATCATCGGACGTGAGGGACGTAACATACGTACTCTCGAAACCTTAACGGGTATCGACCTTATTATTGACGATACTCCGGAAGCGGTTGTTCTGTCAGGGTTTGACCCTGTCCGCCGTGAAGTTGCAAGACTTGCTCTTGAAAACCTTATCCACGACGGTAGAATTCATCCTACACGAATTGAAGAAACTGTTGAAAAAGCCCAGAAAGAAGTTGAAAACATCATTAAACAGGAAGGTGAACGTGCAACGTTTGAAACAGGCGTAAACGGACTCCACCCTGAACTTGTAAGACTTCTCGGTAAGCTGAAATACAGGACAAGTTACGGCCAAAATGTTTTAATGCACAGCATTGAGGTTTCGCATCTTGCCGGTCTTATGGCTGCCGAAATGGGCGCAGACGTAAACCTTGCAAAACGCGCCGGTCTTCTCCACGATATCGGTAAAGCCCTTGACCACGAGGTTGATGGTTCACATATCGAAATCGGTGCAAACGTTGCAAGAAAATACAAAGAAAACAATGAAGTTATTCACGCCATTATGGCTCACCACGGTGATGTTGAAGCAAACACAATCATAGCTTGTCTTGTTCAGGCGGCGGATGCTATTTCTGCTGCAAGACCGGGCGCAAGACGTGAAAACATTGAAATGTATATCAAACGTCTTGAAAAGCTTGAAGAAATTGCTACAAGCTTCTCCGGTGTTGAACGCTCTTTCGCAATTCAGGCCGGAAGAGAAATCCGTATAATGGTTAAACCCGACGATGTAAGCGACGAATCAATGGTTCTTGTTGCAAGGGATATTGTTAAGAAAATTGAAGACGAACTTGAATATCCCGGTCAGATTAAGGTTAATGTAATACGTGAAGTACGTACAGTAGATTACGCAAAATGATTAATAAAAGAGCTGAAGAAATACTTCAGCTCTTTTTTACCCTTGGCTTTTATAATTTTGACAGGATTAATATAAAAAGATGCAAAACGGACAAACCGAAGCAAAACAGTTATGTTTTGCCTCGCCCGATGGCGTACACTGGTACGCCGAGAGGTGAGGGTTGTTCGTAGCACGAAAGCTCTGATTTTGGAAATTCGTTTTAACGAATTTCTACCTACAGTGTCAACTTTGTCTTTTACACTTATTTTCTTTATTTTTATTATGCTTTCGTGCGGTTGGCGCTTTTTAGATTAATCCTTTTTAGAAAGAGGAAAAATATATGAATATATTATGTATTGGCGATATTGTCGGCAGAAACGGTGCCGAAATGCTCGCCGGTCAGCTCCGGTATTTAAAACAGGATTACGACATTGATTTTGTTATTGCCA
Organism: Clostridia bacterium; assembly: GCA_017502065.1. Lineage (GTDB taxonomy): Bacteria > Bacillota > Clostridia > RUG12999 > RUG12999 > RGIG4103. The sequence goes on from JAFVVU010000163.1 coordinate 4,432, forward strand.
ACGGCGAAAACGCCAACACAGGCAACGGAATCAACCGCAAGAGAGCAGATTTTCTGCTTGATGCGGGTGTTGACGTAATTACGCTTGGCAACCACGCCTTTTCAAAACCGCGTGTTACCGAGCTTTTTAACGACGGTTATCCCATAATCCGCCCTGCAAATATGACAGACGTTTCCGGACCGGGATATATCATAAGGACCGTATGCGGCAAAAAGATTTGTGTCATAAACCTTATCGGCAGAGTGTTTATGCGCGAAGCAGACTGTCCGTTTGAAACCGCCAACAACCTCATCTCCGGGCTTGATGCAGATATTTATATTATTGATTTTCACGCCGAAGCAACAAGCGAAAAACAGGCGCTCGGCTGGTATCTTGACGGAAGAGCGGCGTGCGTGTTCGGCACACATACCCACACACAAACCGCAGACGAGCGTATACTTCCGGCAGGCACGGCATATATTACCGATATCGGCATGACGGGACCGTACAACTCTGTGCTGGGCGTAAAAAAGGAAATTGCCGTACAAAAATTTCTTACAATGGAAAATATCCGCTATGAACATGCCGAAGGAAATTGTATGCTGAACGGTATTGTGGTCGGCATAGGCGAAAATGGACTTGCCGCAAGCATAAAACGTATCAATATTCATTAATCTATTTTTACTAAATTCCCTCTCCCAAATATAGCAATATTCTACAAGCGTTTTGACCGAATTCTTGATATTTGTTGTATTTTGCCTAATTTTGTATACAATTTTTGGTAATTTTGGCATTAAAAAAATAAAGGTATTATATCAAATTTTGTAGAAATAAGTATCAATGGTGAATAGGAGGGGTTTCTTTGGAAATACTTAAAGTTTCGTCCAAATCCGTGCCTAATTCCGTTGCCGGAGCTTTAGCAGAAGTTATAAGAACCGACAATAATGCGGAAATTCAGGCCATTGGAGCCGGAGCAATTAACCAGGCAATAAAGGCAATTGCCATCGCAAGAGGTTTCCTTGCTCCGTCAGGCATTGATCTTGTTTGTATTCCTGCATTTACCGATATTGAAGTTAACGGTGAAAAAAGGACTGCAATAAGACTTCTCGTTGAAACAAAATAAGAAAAAACCACCAATAAAAAAAGCTGTCACAAACGCGACAGCTTTTTTTATTTTTATTATCTTAATGATTTTAAGAATGCAATTCCGTTTTTGATATCTTCATATCTGGTATCGCCGGCTTCACGTTCAATTGTGAGAAATCCGTCGTATCCTATCTCTTTAAGAGCGCCGATATATTTCGGGAAATTTACATGACCTTCGCCAAGCGGTACTTCAAGGAAATAATCCGCAACCGGACCTCTCTCATCATCGGCAAGGTCGTACCATGTTCTGCCTTCCGGTTTGGAAACAAGGATACCGTCCTTTGCATGTGTATGCATTATGTATTTGCCAACTGTTGTTGCAGCCTCTGCTGCATCAACTCCCTGAATCATAACAAGGTTTGCCGGGTCAAAGTTAACTCTTATGGCATTTGTATCAATTGTTTCAATAAATTCTTTTAAGAATTCCGGTGTTTCGGGACCTGTTTCAAGAGCAAAATATCCTCCAACGGATTCGCAGTATTTACCGATTTCCGTTACCGCTCTGCGAACAGATGGTGTTTTAAGCTGACCTGCATGAGCGTTCATTACGTTTACACCGAATTCCTGTGAAATATCCATCATTTTTTTGGTAAGCTCAATGTTTCCGTTTGCAATTCCTTCTTCAGAAAAACCAAAACGGAGACTTGAACAGTATGATGAAATTTCCATTCCGAGAGAAGACACCATATCTTTTATTTCTTTGATAACAGCCGGTGTTATGTTATCCGGATGAATTTCCGGTGTACGGCTTGTGAACTGAACCGCTTCAGCACCACACTGCGCCGCAAGCTTTATACCTTCGTAAAGACCTTTCTGAAAACAGTCTACAATTACTCCAACTTTCATCATTTCCAACTTCTCTCCTGTTATAATACGCTTAATTTATTTTCAAGGAATTTAACAGCTTTTGTGATATCTTCAACCGGATTTTCACCACATTCACGTTCAATTGTGAGGAAGCCTTCCCAGCCGCATGCTTTAACAGCTGCAAGATATTCATCAAAGTTAACTCCGCCTTCACCAAGCGGCACTTCTTCAAAATATTTAACACCTGCAATCAGCTCGTGACGAAGGTCACCATAAATGCATTCCGGATTTGTTTTTGTAATAAGGTTACCGTCTTTAGCGTGTGTATGAACAACATATGGAGCAAGAACCTTGAAGCTTTCAGCCGCATTTACGCCGTGCACCATTACAAGGTTTGCCGGGTCAAAGTTAACGCCTACTGCTTTTCCGCTGAGGCTTTCAAGAAATGCTTTTAATGTATGTGCCTCTTCCGGACCTGTTTCGATTGCAAAATGCGCACCTACGCTGTCGCCATATTCAGCAAGCTCACTGCAGGCAGCACGCATTATTTCCATTCTTTCGTTTTCTTCGGACGGAACAATACCGATGTGTGTTGTGATGATGTTACATCCGAGTTCAAGGGAAAGATCCATAATTCTTTTTGATTTTTCAACTTTCCATGCATTATCTTCAGGGCGCATAAATCCGCCGCCGCCAAGGTCGCCGCAGATTGCAGAAATCACAAGACCGTTTGAAGCAACCATATCTTTAATTTCTTTAACTTTGTCTGCTGTCATATTTTCGGGTGCCATTTCACCTTTAACGGCATACATCTGCACACCTTTTGCACCAACCTCTGCAGCTTTTGCAAGCCCGTCTTTAATGCCAAGCTTGAATGAATCTACAAGAACACCAATTTTTAAATTACTCATAATTTCCAAACTCCTCTCTTTAAAATATGGTATCATATGTAAAAATCAAAGTCAAGAGCAAAACTCGTTTTTCTAATTAAAGTATAAACTTTTCTGATTTATGTATAAACTTTTTTTGAATGGTTATAATAAAATCACCTCACAAAATATATTTTGACCCCCTTTTTACAAAGGTCCGCAGCATTTTCCCCGCTGCGGACCTTTGTTTTTCTTGACACAACGCGGCATATATTTTATAATTAAACCAATGGATGTGATTTTTATGAAAGAACAATTTTCAAGAACTGCGCTTATCCTTGGCGAGGACGGGGTTGACCGTCTTTTATCCGCAAAGGTTGCCGTGTTCGGTGTTGGCGGCGTCGGCTCGTTTGTGTGCGAGGCACTTTCCAGAGCAGGAGTGGGAAGTCTTACGCTGATTGACGGCGATGTTGTGGCGCAGTCTAACATAAACCGCCAGCTTATTGCGCTTCATTCCACGCTCGGAAAACCGAAAACGGAGGTTATGAAAGAAAGAATTCTTGATATAAACCCTGATGCAAAGGTTACCGCAATAAACGAATTTTACACTAAAGATAATGAAAATATGATTGACCTTTCGCAGTTTAATTATGTGGTTGATGCTATCGATATGGTTACATCAAAGCTTATGCTTATAAAATCGTGCAGTGACCTGAACATTCCGATAATAAGCGCAATGGGTGCAGGAAACAAGCTTGACGGAGCGCGGTTTGAGGTTGCGGATATTTATTCAACCTCGGTTTGTCCGCTTGCAAAGGTTATGCGAAGAGAGTGCAGGGCGCTCGGAATTAAAAAACTAAAGGTTGTTTATTCGAAGGAAGAGGCAATAAAAACAGGCCATACCACAGTGGGAAGCGTGTCGTTTGTCCCATCGGCGGCTGGCCTTATAATTGCAGGTGAGGTTATAAAAGATATCTCGCTCGGCGGTTAATGCACCGAACTTGTATAACTTCTGTCTATCATTATGACGGCATACATATTGCCGTCATATTTTTTTAGTTTTTCGTTTATTCTCTCGCTTATTTTTCTGTCTGACACAGAAAATCCGGGCGGCAGTGCAATATCAAAAATAAGCTTTGTATTGCTGTGCCCGAAAACCACGCGGAAATCGTGTTTTGTTATTACGGGGTCAATTTCTTTTAAAATCCCGTCAACAACAGCGGAAATACGGCTTACCTCCTCGTTGTTTGTAACAACCGGGTCAAGATGTATTACCATATTTATTTTTTCGTTTTTAAGAAAATCTTTTTCGATTGTATCTATTGTATCGTGACTGTCAAGAATATCATTTTCAGCCGGCATTTCAACGTGTACCGACGCAAAAACCCTGCCGTAACCATAGTTATGAATTACAAGGTCGTGCATTCCGATAACATTTTCATAGGAAAGAATTTTTTTGCTTATTTTATCAAGCTCATTATCGTCCGGCACCTCGCCAAGCAGGGGATTTGCCGTTTCTTTAAGAAGCATAA
>JAFVVU010000164.1 GCA_017502065.1 Clostridia bacterium
CAATAAGCTCTCTTAAAGGACCAAAACACGGTGGTGCAAATGCAAAGGTTATGTATATGATGGACTGCATCAAAGCCGGTGTGGCTGACTGGAAAGACGAAGAAGAACTTTCAAAATATTTATGGAAAATTGTTAATAAAGAAGCAGGCGACGGTTCCGGCCTTATTTACGGAATGGGTCATGCGGTATATACACTTTCAGATCCACGTGCAGTTGTAATAAAAGAAAAAGCACGTCAGCTTGCTGAAATAAAAGGTTGTATGAATGAGTTCAATCTTTATGATTCAATCGAACGTCTGTCGCCCGGAATTCTTACGGAAAAAATCGGCAACCCCAAAAAACCGATTTGCGCAAACGTTGATTTGTATTCCGGTTTCCTTTACAAAATGATGGATATTCCGGAAGAACTTTATACACCGCTGTTTGCAATTGCAAGAATTGCCGGCTGGTGCGCACACCGTATTGAAGAAGTTCGTTCAAACGGAAAAATCATTCGTCCGGCGTTCAAGAGTGTGTGCGAACGTGTTAAATATGTTCCCATTGACGAAAGGTAATTCCCCTTATGGAAACAAGATATAATGTGATGAAAAAAGTCCGTGACCTTATCGCAGGGGAGCGTCAGCTTCTTGCATATACCTGTGTGCACGGATGTGCCCAGAACGAAGCCGACATGGAAAATATACGCGGCATGCTTCGTGAAATGGGCTACGGATTTACCGAAAATCCGGAAAATGCAGACGTTATTGTTGTAAACACCTGCGCTGTACGTGAGGGTGCGGAATTTAAAATCTACGGTAACGTCGGTTCATTCAAAAAAATAAAAGAAAAAAATCCGGATCTTGTGATTGTGCTTTGCGGCTGTATGATGCAGCAGGAAAGCGTTGTGGAAAAAATAAAACATTCCTATCCTTATGTGGATATTGTTTTCGGCACATTCAACATTGCCGATTTTCCGCTTATGCTTTATAAAAAGCTGACCGGCAAAAAACGTGTGTTTGAAATAATGCAGGAAGGCAAAATTATTGAGGGACTGCCGACACTTCGTGAAAATAAGTTTTCGGCAAGTGTTTCGGTAATGTCCGGATGCAACAACTTCTGCTCATACTGCATCGTGCCGTACACAAGAGGCCGTGAACGCTCACGAGAGTTTGGTGCAATCATAAACGAAATAAAGGATCTTGCAAAAGAGGGATATGTTGAAATAACGCTTATAGGTCAGAATGTAAATTCCTACGGAAAAGACCTTGCGGATAAACCCACATTTTCAAAGCTTCTTCGTGCGGTAAATGAAATTGAGGGGATAAAACGTATTCGTTTTGTAACCTCACATCCGAAAGATTTGTCTGACGAGCTTATTTTGGCAATGGCGGAATGTGAAAATGTATGCAAACAGCTGCATTTGCCGTTCCAGGCAGGAAGCAATAAAATCCTTAAACTGATGAACCGCAAATATACTAAAGAGCAGTACCTTGCACTTGTGGAAAAAATAAAAGCGGCCATTCCCGATATTTCGCTTACAACAGACGTAATTGTTGGTTTCCCCGGTGAAACCACCGAGGATTTTGAGGATACAATGGACGTGCTTCATAAAGTTAAATATGACGGAGTGTATTCGTTTATATATTCGCGCCGCGGCGGAACTCCGGCGGCAAAAATGGAAGATGTTATTTCCGAAGAGGAAAAACATAAAAACCTTGAACGCCTGCTTGAAGAGCAGAAGGAAATAGGCTATCAGAATAATCTGAAATATATGGATAATGTGTATGAAGTTCTGGTTGAAGGGAAAAGTAAATCAAACGATAATATGATGAGCGGCAGAACAGAAAGCGGAAAGATTATCCATTTTGAAGGCGATGAAAGCCTTATAGGAAAATTTGTAAACATAAAAATAACAAAAATTAAAACCTACTATATGGTAGGGGAAAGGGTATAAAAATGGAAGTACTTGAACAGGCAAGAATACTTGGAAAAACACTCAGAGAAAGCGAAGAATTTACAAAATATTACGAGGCGGAAGCGGCATTTAAAACTGATGAAACCGCACTTGCTCTTATTGAAGAATATACCACGCAGCAGGAAAAATATGTTGAAAAGCTTCAGGCTGAAGACATTACTCCCGATGAAATGGTAAACGTTAAAAGTAAGATGTCTGATGACTATGCAAAGCTTCTTGAAAATGATGTTATAAGAGCATATACAGAAACAAAAGAAGAAGCAGAATCTCTTCTTGCAAGAGTAAACCAGATTATCAAATTCTACATCGTGGGCGAGGAAGACCACGAACATGAAGGCGGATGCTCAGGACATTGCCATACCTGCGGAGGATGCCACTAATATTATTCACCTTTAGCGACAAGGAGCGAAAGTTTATGTCATATACGCCAATGATGCAGCAATATTTTGGTGTTAAAGAAAATTATAAAGACTGTATTTTGTTTTACCGTCTCGGCGATTTTTACGAGATGTTTTTTGACGATGCCGAAACTGCATCAAGAGAGCTTGAACTTACGCTTACCGACAGAGACTGCGGAATGGAGCAGCGCGCACCGATGTGCGGTGTTCCGTATCACAGTGCCGACGGATATATAACAAAGCTTATCGAAAAAGGGTATAAGGTTGCAATCTGCGAACAAATGGAAGATCCGGCATCGGTTAAAGGAATTGTTAAAAGAGATGTTATAAAGGTTATAACTCCGTCAACAATCATTACCGACGGTGCCGTTGAACAAACAAAAAACAACTTTCTTATGTCAGTATACAAAAAAGCGGATGAGCTTGGAATTGCCTTTGCGGATTATTCCACGGGCGAGCTTTATGCCACGGTTATTGACGAGGAAATATATCAGAACCTTATTACCGAAATCTCAAGGTTTTCACCAACGGAAGCGGTTATCTGCCCCGAATGTGAGGGCGATGCCAACATCAAAAAGATACTTGCATCCTTTGATGTGTATATAACCTATGACAATGCAGGCTATTTTGAATCTTCGCGCATAGCGCTCGAAGAAAAATTCGGTGCATCCGGAAATGTTAATTTTGATGACGCATCCGCACCTGCAGTAGCGGGAGCAATCCGTTACATAGAAAAAACACAGAAAACCGATATTTCACATATCAGCAAAATTGAATATTACAGCTCGGGCGAATATATGAATATTGACCCGAACACAAAGCGTAACCTTGAGATTGCCGAAACAATGCGCAATAAAGCAAAAAAAGGCAGTCTTCTCTGGGTGCTTGACAAAACAAAAACCGCAATGGGCGGACGTCAGCTCCGTAAATGGATTGACAGACCGCTTCGCAGCTGCGTTCTTATAAACAAACGTCTTGCCGGCGTTGAAGAGCTTATGGGCGATGTAATGCTCCGCTGCGAAATAATGGAAATGCTTTCGGGCGTTCGTGATATTCAGCGTCTTATGGGCAGAATTGTGGCAAGAAGTGCCGGCCCGAAAGACCTTGTTTCACTTAAAACATCGCTTCAGGCACTTCCGCATATCATTTCGAGAATGAGCGGAGTTTCAAGCAATATCCTTAAGGATGTAGTGTCAAAAATGGACGGGCTTACCGACGTTTCCGACCTTATTGAACGCGCAATTGTGGATGAGCCGCCAATGAAAATCAAAGACGGCGGATTTATCAAAAAAGGATATAACGAAACACTTGATACTCTTAAAGATGCGCTTACAAACAGCAAGGAATGGCTTGCCAATATGGAAGCGGAAGAACGTGAAAAAACAGGTATCAAAAACCTGAAAATCAGGTTCAATAAGGTTTTCGGATACTATATTGAAGTGTCAAATTCACATAAAGATTCTGTTCCCGAAACATACATAAGAAAACAAACGCTCACAAACGGCGAAAGATTTATCACAGCCGAGCTTAAAGAGCTTGAAGATATGATACTCGGCTCGTCCGAAAAATCAATTGCTCTTGAGCACGAGCTTTTTGAAGAGGTAAGGGCGGAAATAACCCGTCATAAAGACAGAATTGCGGCAAGTGCATCGGCAATTGGAGTGCTTGACGGACTTTGTTCGTTTGCAGAGGTTTCAGCTAAACAGAACTACTGCAAACCTATTGTTGATACATCGGGCACAATTGATATAAAGCAGGGCAGACACCCTGTTGTTGAAAAGCTTTCCGACGAAATGTTTGTGCCGAACGATACCGTTCTTAACGACTCGGATGACAGACTTCTTATCATAACCGGACCGAACATGGCAGGTAAATCAACATATATGCGCCAGGTTGCAGTAATTACGCTTATGGCGCAAATCGGCTGCTTTGTTCCTGCCGAAAGCGCACGAATCGGTATTGTTGACAGCATATTTACAAGAGTCGGCGCTTCCGATGACCTGGCTTCCGGTCAGAGTACGTTTATGGTGGAAATGAATGAGGTTGCACACATCCTTAAGCATGCAACCAAAAACAGCCTTATCATTTATGACGAAATCGGTCGTGGAACAAGTACATATGACGGACTTGCCATAGCGTGGTCGGTGCTTGAATATACGGCAGATGCCAAAAAATGCGGTGCAAAAACTCTTTTTGCAACTCATTATCACGAGCTTACAAAGCTTGAAGAAACCATCCCCGGCGTTAAAAACTACTGTGTTGCTGTAAAAGAACGCGGAGAAGATATAATTTTCCTGCGTAAAATAGTGCGCGGCGGCGCGGATGACAGCTACGGCGTTGAGGTTGCACGTCTTGCGGGAATTCCCGATAAGGTTATAAAACGTGCAAGAGAAATCCTTGCAAATCTTGAATCAGGAAAAGAAACACTTGATACACCTAAACCGAAGGTGCAGACGGCGGAAATCAGCTTTGAAGACCAGATTGCAATGGGTCTTATTGAAGAAATCCGCAAAATGAGTATTGATACACTTACTCCTATTGAAGCAATGAATTTCCTGTACAAAATCAAAAAAGAAATTGAAAATATCTGATGAAAAGGGTGAAACCGGATGTTTATAAAACTGCTTGATAAGAATTTAGCCAATATGATAGCCGCAGGCGAGGTTGTTGAAAGACCGGCATCTGCGGTAAAAGAGCTGTGCGAAAACTCAATTGATGCCGGCGCAAGTATTATCACGGTTGAAATCAGAAGTGGCGGAATAAAACAGATTAAAGTAACCGATAACGGCTGCGGTATTCATCCGGAGGATGTAGGCAACGCGTTTTTACGCCATGCCACAAGTAAAATATCAAAACCCGAAGATTTAAACAGTATATATACACTTGGGTTCCGTGGCGAAGCACTTGCTTCAATTGCGGCGGTTGCAAAGGTAAGTCTTTATACAAGAACACTTGAATTTGAAACCGGTATGGTTTGCAATGCAAACTACGGCGAAATTGAAGATGCTGAAGAACGCCCCGGTTTTGTGGGTACCAGCATAACAGTAAACGACCTTTTCTACAACGTGCCGGCAAGAATGAAATTTCTTAAAAAGGATTCCACCGAAGCAGGTTATGTTGAAGAAGTTGTGCGCAAAATGGCAATTGCGCACCCCGAAATTTCGTTCCGTTTTATAAATGACGGAACAGAAAAACTGTTCACACCGGGGGATGCAAATCTTATGAACACACTCTTTACCATATACGGCAAAGAGGTTGTAAGTCAGCTCCGTCCACTTGAATATACCGACGGACTTATCAGTGTGTCGGGCGTTATCTCTAACCCCGTTTACACCAAAAAAACGCGTAATATGCAGACATATTACGTAAATAACAGACCTATCGTCAGCAGAATGATGATGAGTGCGGTAGCGGAAGCAACAACGGGCTTTATTCCACAGGGTGCGCATCCGGTGCTTGTGCTTAAGCTTGACATTCCTGCGGATAAGATAGATATAAACGTTCATCCGGCAAAGCTTGAAGTAAAGTTTTCGGAAGAAAGTAAAATATACGGCGCGGTTTATCATGCAATAAAAAATGCATATCAGGCAACGGCAGTTATGCCGCAGATTAAAGAGCCGGAAAAACCGGACGTTGTTCAGGCTGTGCCTGAAATGCCTGAAAAAACGAGCGAAGTTGATTATATTTCGAAAATGAAAGAGTTTCAGGCAATAAATGGCGACCATGTGATGGTTGTTAAAAGTAAAGAAGAG
>JAFVVU010000165.1 GCA_017502065.1 Clostridia bacterium
CGGATATGCTTCAAGTTCAGCACTTATGAAGTCTTCTTCACAGATACCGCATTTTTCGTTTAAAATATTAAGAACAGTTTGCTTGAATTTGCCGTTTTCACAATCAGCGGGGATTGAACCAATAAGAAGGTTGAGCTTTTCACCTTCAATCCCTTCCATCATTGTTTTTTTCATTTGTTCAACTGCAAGATGGGGAAGAAGATCGGTCACACAAAGGCAAATTTCATCATCACCGATATTTATTTCAACATCGCCGTTTTTTGTTGATACAACACCGGAAAGACCGAGAGGAATAGCTGTCCACTGATATTTTTTAATTCCGCCGTAATAGTGAGTTTTAAAAAATGCCATATCGCCATCTTCATAAAGCGGAATTGGTTTTAAATCAAGTCTTGGTGTGTCAATATGTGAAATAATGATGTTTGTTCCTTCTGTAAGTGGCTTTTCTCCAATAACAGCAAGAATAAGGTTTTTCTTCTTGTTAGTAAAATAAATTTTATCACCGGGTTTAATGCTGCTTACTGAGTCTGCACAAACAAACCCGGCATCAATTGCCATTTTTTCAACATTCTGAAAACATTTTCTTTCGGTTACGGATGAGTTTAAAAACTCTTTGTATCCTACGGAAAAATCCATAATTTTATCAGCTGATTCTTCGCTCCATGCATTTTTTGCGTTGTAAACTAAATTTTCCATTTTTTATTCTCCTGTCGTATATAGTTTTTTATAAACATCATAATACTTAAGTGTTTTTTTAACATAGTTTTCGGTTTCCTTGAATTCAATATCCGGTAAATCAATAACATCTTTTCCTGAAGCTTCTTTCCACTTCTGTACATTGCCGCTTCCGGCATTATATGAAGCAAGGGCAGTTACTAAATCACCGTTATTATCGTTTATAAGCTTTGCAAGATACCATGTACCAACCTGTATGTTGATTTCGGGATCAAAAATATCCGCATAGTTATTTATTCCGATTTGCTCAAAAGCCCATGCGGCAGTTTCGTCAGTTATCTGCATAAGACCTTTGGCATTTTTTGATGACTGCGCTTTTTCGTTAAAACTGCTTTCCGTTTTTATTACAGAAAACACAAGCATTTTGTCCACGTTATATTCTGCTGCAAACTTTTCAACTATATTCTCATGATGAGTGGGATAAAGGATATTTTTCATTAAGGGGTTATATCCGTATATTATAGCAACAACAAATAAAATGGTTGCAATTACAGTAAAAAATCGTCTCTTTTTAACCAAAACAATCACTAATAGTACTCCTTAAATTTTGGATTGTGCCGTCATTGCGCCATACAATATCGGCGTATTTAATCATTTCTTCGTCTGTCATTTGTGAATTAATTCTTGACTCAGCTTCTTCATATGTAAGGCGGTCACGTTTCATGATACGCGAAATTCTTATTTCTTTATTTGCACAAACAACAATAATCTTATTGCAAATATCCATAAGAGGTTTGCACGCCAGAAGAGCCGCGGCGTCAATAATAACTTTATTGGGGCTATGCATTTCAATTGTTTTTATTATTGAACGTGCGATTTCGGGATGAGTTATTGAATTGAGAAGCGATAATTTATCGTTATCAGCAAACACTATTTTTGCAAGAGCCTTTCTATTGAGTGTACCGTCGGAATTAATAACGGAATTGCCGAAATTAATACGCAATTTTTCAAGTACGTCACCATTTAAAATTTCTCTTGCTGTTATATCTGCATCAATAACAAAAAATCCTTTTTCTTTTAAAATATCGGCGGCAGACGATTTTCCGCTGCCGCTACCGCCGGTAAGACCGTAAATTTCAGGCTTTTGCTTCATACCAGTTAGTCCCTTCGTGAACATCCGCTATAAGCGGAACATTGAGTTTAAATGCATTTTCCATATTTTCTTTAAGAATTTCTGAAACTGCATCAACTTCAGATTTATGTGCTTCAATGATAAGTTCGTCATGCACCTGAAGCAGAATCCGGGATTTATATCCACCTGCTTTAAGTGCATTATATACATTTACCATAGCTATTTTAATAATGTCGGCGGAGCTTCCCTGAATAGGTGTGTTGAGTGCAACACGCTCGCCAAATGAACGCTCAACAAATTTCTGGGATTTGAGTTCGGGGATATATCTGCGTCTGCCAAGAACAGTTGAAACAAATCCTTGCTCTTTAGCGATTGCAATAATATTATCCATGTATTCTTTAACGCCCGGATATGTGCTGAAATACCCGTCAATATAAGCTTTTGCCATTTTGCGCGAAATCCGGAGATCTCCTGCAAGGGCAAAATCTGAAATGCCGTATACAATACCGAAATTAACAGCTTTTGCATTACTTCTCATTTCAGGTGTAACATCATCAATCGGCACATTAAACGCCGATGCGGCGGTTATTTTGTGAATATCTTTGCCGGTTTCAAAAGCATCAGTAAGTGTTGCATCTTTCGAAACATGGGCGAGGATGCGAAGCTCAATCTGCGAGTAGTCTGCATCAAGAAGAACATAATCTTCATTGGTTGGTACAAACATTTTGCAACGCTGTTGATCGCATCGAGAATTTCGTTTGCGAGTCTTTCAGCCATTGTGCGTTCGCTGCGCTGTCTGGAATAAACGGTGATCCAACGC
>JAFVVU010000166.1 GCA_017502065.1 Clostridia bacterium
TCGGTTAGTTTTGTATACGGCCATAGTCCAAGAAGTCTGTTATTAAGAAGCCCCGTATCTTTATCGGGCTGAGGAACAATCTCGGTGCCGCCCTGCGCCATAACGCTTATTGCCCACGGAGCAAGTTTAACCGGCCACGCGTTTTTGTTTGTAAGCTTATGCTCAATGCTCACACCGTTATCAGACATTTCAATTTTCATTTCTGTCTGTATGTTTGTATATTCCTGCACCTGCTGACGAACAATGCATCCGTTTTCGATAAGCTCATATTCAGCCGGGTCGGCTGCAGGATAATATGTCTGCGGATAGGCTTCCGGACTTGCCCAAAGTCTGTGTCCGCCGAAAATATGCCATTTATCATTTTTAAATGCACCGGTTTTCGGTAAATCCTTATTCTGCAGGTCATTTACATCTTCAAAAAACATATTCGGTTTTCCCACAAAACCGTATCTTATAATCTGCGGTCCGAAATCTATTGTTACATAAACCTCTTCCCTGCCGTTTGTTATATGGATGCATTTGCCCCATATACTGTAGTCAACAATTTCTTTTGTGATTGCCATTGATATCCCTTCTCTTATAAGTTTGTTACTTTTCTGATTGTTGTTGCACCCTTTTCAAGCGATATACTGCCTGTACGACAGATTTCAAGAATTTCATAATCACGCATAAGGTTTATAAATTCATCAATTTTTGTGCTGTCTGCAGTAACCTGAAATACCATTGCTTCACGGGTGTAATCCACTGTCTGCGCGCCAAATGCTTTTGCCGCTGTTATGATTTCATCACGTGTTTCCGCATTGTTTTCCATTTTGATAAGCATAAGCTCGCAGCTTACTGAAGTTTCGGGAACAAGGTCTCTTATTGCAGAAACGTCCGGCAACTTCTGAAGCTGATTTACAAGCTGCTGTTTTTCAACATCATCGCCTTCAAAAATAACCGTTATACGCGAATACTGTGCAGATTCCGTTTCACTTACGGTAAGTGCATTAATGTTAAATCTGCGGCGTCTGAACATGCTTGTTACCCGGTTAAGAACACCGAATTTATTGCTTACAAGCACTGCCATTGTATATCTGTTCATTTAAGATATTCCTCTCTTTCAACGATTATTTCTTCCGTACGTCCGCTTCTTGACATTACCGGAAGGACAAATTCATCTTTATCAATCGCGCAGTCTATAACATATGTGCCGCCGCATGAAAAAGCATTGTCAAAAGCTGTTTTAAGCTCATCAAGAGTTGATGCCTTTTCGCCTTTTGCACCGAAGGCCTGTGCCACCTTTACAAAATCTGTCGGGCGGCCTAAAACCGTACCCGAATAATGCTTTTCAAAATGCATTGTCTGCATTTGGCGTACCATTCCGAGAACGCCGTTGTTCATTATGAGAATAACAAGCGGAATGCTGTTTTCTACTGCTGTCACAAGCTCGTTAAGGCTCATCCCAAAGCTCCCGTCACCTGTTATAAGAACAGTTTGTTTGCCGGTTCCGATATGTGCACCGATTGCCGCACCAAGTCCGAATCCCATTGTGCCAAGTCCGCCACTTGAAATAAATTTGCGGTTTTCCGCAAATTTAAGTGACTGCGCCGCCCACATCTGATGCTGACCAACATCTGTTGCAACGGGCATGTCCGGTTTAATGTAACCGCCCAACATTTCAAGAATGTTCTTTGGTGTCATTCCCCCGCGCTTGTCTTCATATTCAAAACCTTTTTTACAAAGGGTTTCTATTTCCTTCTGCCATTTCGGATGAGTTTTTTCGGTAAGCTCCGGAATAAGCTTTTCAAGCGTTTTCTTTATATCACCGCGAAGGTTATGATGTGCGGTTATTGTTTTCGAAAGCTCCGAAGCATCAATATCGATATGTACAATTTTTGCTTTAAGTGCAAAATTTTCTCTGTCGCCTATAACGCGGTCATTAAATCTTGTACCAAGTGAAATTATGCAGTCGGCACTGTTCATTGCCGCCGATGCAGCATATTTTCCGTGCATACCCTGCATACCAAGAAAACGAGGATGGTCACTTGGAATCCCCGAAAGCCCCATCATTGAACAACCAATTGGAGCATCTATTTTATCCGCAAGCTCCATAAGCTCTTCTGCGGCTCCGCTTGAAACAAGTCCGCCGCCGAAATAGATATATGGTCTTTCGGATTCGTTTATGCATTTTGCCGCTGCCGCAATTTTCTTATCCCTTGCCGGAAGCTTTTCATCCATAGTAACCGCCGGCGTCGGAGTATATTCACACATCGCCGTCTGCACGTCTTTTGGAATATCCACAAGGACAGGACCCGGACGACCCGACATAGCAAGTGAAAACGCCTCACGGATTGTATCGGCAAGCTCTTCTACATTTTCTACAAAATAGTTATGTTTTGTTATGGGCAGTGTTATACCCGTTATGTCAATTTCCTGAAAACTGTCATATCCTATCTGCAAGGTTGCCACGTTTCCCGTTATTGCAACCATCGGAACAGAATCAAGATGTGCTGTTGCAATTCCCGTTACAAGATTTGTTGCGCCGGGACCCGATGTTGCAAGCACAACACCAACCTTTCCGGTTGCACGTGCATATCCGTCGGCAGCGTGTGCCGCTCCCTGTTCATGTGCAGAAAGCACGTGACGGATTTCATCTTTATACTTATAAAGCGAATCGTATACATTAAGAATCTGCCCGCCGGGATAACCAAAGACCACGTTACACCCTTGTTCAAGCAGAGTTTTTATTACAATATCAGCGCCTGATAACAGCATCGGCAAATTCCTCCTGTTTCAAATTAAAATGCCCGCCTCAAACCATATTTGAGATGGGCATCCCTTTAATATAATATATACTTATATTCAAATTTTGTCAAGAAATTTCTAAAACTTTTTACTGCTTCTTGCATTCCCCGGAGAATATCCGTAGCTTTTCTTAAAGCTTCTTATAAAACCTCCTGCATCCGCAAAGCCGCAGTCTGCAGCAATTTCATTTATTGAACGGTTTGTATGATGGATAAGATACTCTGCATTTTTAAGACGCACCGAGGTAAGGTACTGTTTCGGTGAAAATCCTGTTATTTCTTTAAACTTATGTGTAAGATAAAAACTGCTTATACAAAATTTTTTACTTATCTCTGCAATTCTGATTTCTTCAGCAAAATTTTTATCAATATACTTTTGTATATCAAGTACCGTTTTGTGGCAGGTATTTTCGCCGGATGTGAAATTACCGGGATTTATATTATAAATACAAATCATAAGTTCCGTTATATAACATGCGGCAAGCTCATTGAAATAAACCTCGTCCTGTTCTATGGCAAGGCATTTTCTGATCAGTATTTCTGTTTGTTCACGGGCACTTGTCATATCAATACAATGCACAAATTCCGAATTATGGTTTTTCAGCATGTTAATAAGCCCCGGTGACTGAATATGCGAATCAAGTGCCGCCGGATTCAGTGTTATACAATAACGCTTATAATCTGAAGATGCACAGTGGATTACATGATTTTCAAGGTTTGTAATAAGTATAATACTGCCGCTTGTTGCTGTATATTTTCTGCCACTTATTTCAA
>JAFVVU010000167.1 GCA_017502065.1 Clostridia bacterium
CGAAATCGGATTTTTTTCCGGCTCAGCCGGCACATCCGTCACCTGCGGCGACGGAGAAATTACAGGTTCGCTCTGTGGTGCTCCCGGTTTTACAAGAAGCACCACAGTAACAATAACCGCAATAATTATAACAAAAAACAGCAATCTTTTAAAATTAGTTTTCATACTCAATTACATATCCCATTTTACCTTCATATGTGGCTCTGAACGGACTGTTGATAAGGTCGTTTCTCTGGTCGTTCCATGACCATCTATTGTCGATTTTCCACAGCATAAGGTAGAATTCTTCCGCATTATCACTGTCAAATCTTGACGGTTCGCCTGCATTATACCAGTTCTGATATTCAAACGGTTCACCCATTACCCAGTGACCAACGGCTTTATTATTTGCATCATTTGTGGTGTATCCGCCAATCCAAAGACGTTCAACTCCGGATTGTTCTGCAACAGCTATAATCTGGTCTTCTTCCGCCTTACTTGCAATTGTAGCAAGGTGTCCGCCTTTTTCAATGCAGATTCTGTTTGCATCTTCCCATGTGATATCAGCTTTTATTACTTCATATCTTGAAGCGTGCTGCTGCTGAATAACAGGAGTTACCGGTTTGTATGATCTGTCACATGTACCTTTATATCCATTGCCGCTTACCATAGCAATAATTCTTCTTTCGCTGTCCTGCGGGATGGATGCATCACTTATATATTTAACCTGATACAGGTTCTTCTGGTCTTTATATATTTCATCATATATTCTGCTCATTGAAGAAATGTCATCAATATGATGATATGTTCCGCCTGTTTCGTTTGCAATACGGCGGAGTCTGCTTTCCTGAAGCTGTCTTCCTACACCTATTGTATATACAGGAACGCTTTTTTCTTTTGCAAGTCTTATAACATCGTCCACACTGCTGCGGCTTTTGGTGTCATCGCCATCTGTGAATACAATAACGCATCTTGCGCCGTTCTGTACGCTTGCATTCTGAATTGATCTTATAATAGCATCATAGCAGGCAGTAAGACCGTACGGATGCATACTGTTAACCCCGTTAATAAGGTTATCCTTATTATTTGTAAACATACACATCTGCATTACGTTTGTATCAAAAGAAACGATTTCAGCTTTATCGCCTGATGCAAACTGAAGTTTTGACAAAAATGTGTTGGTTGCATTTTTAATTTTTCTCATATCCTCATCGTTAAGACTGCTGCTTCTGTCAAGTGCAAGGCTCACGTTGAGAGCTGCATTTCCGTCTGCCTTTGCAGCATAAATAACATCACGTTCAAGATAATCGTTTATGTTAAGATATTCTCTTACAATAAAGGATTTTGCAGTTAAGTTTTCAATAGGATTGCCATATTCATCTGTTGCACGAAGGAAAAGTGATATTTCCGGATAAGCTTCAACGTTTGATGTTACAAAAGTAAGATTTGCAGAGGTTATTTCTTTTGCATCAAATTCAAAAGGAATTCCGAAATCAAGGTTTTTATATTTTTTAAATACCATTTTATTTTCAACATCATCTTCGTATCCGTCATATGTTGCCGAATATGTAAGTTTATATGTTTTGCCGTTCTTTTCAAGCGACGCAATCATTGCTTCTTCAGAATACTCGTCTGTCACTGCAAAATCATTCTTGCTGTATTCAACATTACCATCCACTTCGAATTCAACCGTTACATTGGGGTAATCATCTGAATTTGTGCTTACGATACTCGGTTTTGCTGCAACAATTTCTTTGATTTCCGCAAAGATTTCTGTATACTGTGAGTCTTTTTCAAGCTTCATTTTGTTTATTTTCTTTGCCGCTTTTTCATAATCCACATTATCATCTTCAAGGATTTCAACAACATCTTCAATTATACCCTTTGCTTTTTTATCGGGAACAGTTTTCGGACCGCTCAAAACAAAGAATAAAACCACCGCAAGAATTACTGCACCAATTGTCGAAAGTGCCGCAATAAGTGATATGTTAGGTTTTTTCTTTATTACAGGAATTTCCGGTGCCGGAACCTCAGGTGCAGTTTCTACTGCCGGTTCTGCCACAGGAGCAGGTTCCTGCTCTATTTTAGCCCCACAATTTTCACAAAACTTTCCTTCTTCCGGAAGGTCATGTCCGCAGTTTGTACATTTCATTTTAAAAATCCCCCTTAATTTGCTTAACAGCAAGCAATTTAACTTAAATATTATACCATAATACCGCATTAAAATCAAGTTTTATGTTTATATGCTTGAATTTATTTTCAGGGTGTGGTACAATATTATTGATGGAGGTGGCATTATGCGAGCTGCTTTAAACAAAGACTTCAATATAAAAATCGCTTTATTATATATAATTGACAAGTTCGGCGGCAGGGCTTCCGATGTGCAAATTACGGAGGTTTTCTCCTCTGTTTGCGGCACAAACTATTTTTCAATGAAGCAGTGTGAATATGAGCTTGAAAAAGAGCATTTTATTCATAGCTACTACCATGAAAATGAGCTTTATTACATGATTTCTGAACGTGGAAGCGAAGCCCTTTCTTTTATGTCCGAAAGACTTATTCATTCTCTTCGCACGGAAATTACTGAATATGTTAAAAACTTTTCCGCATCTTCCGGCAAATCAAAAGAATTTATAAGCGAAGCCGTTCCGGTTTCCGACCTTGAATATAACGTACACATCAAGTATGACGAGTTCAATATGCCGGCACTTGAGCTTTCGTTCCGCGCAGGCGGAAGAAAAGAAGCGCAAGCTCTTGCAAAGCTTCTTGAAAAGCATAAGGAAAAGATTTATAAAGACCTTTACAGCTATATCATCAATCTTACCAATGAAGAGGAGTAATGGACTTTGTACATATTTGCACAGATTTTAGGAATTGCGGCACTTTGCTGCGCCGTATGCTCATTCCAGCAGAACAACCATAAAAAAATACTGTTTTTCCAGATTTTATCAGGAACACTTTTTACAATTCATTTTACTTTAATTGGCGCTACTCTCGGCGGCGTGCTGAACTTTTTCGGTATGCTCCGCAGTATTGTGTTTTACAATAAAGATAAAAAATGGGCACAGGGCGCAATTTGGCTCTATATTTTCAGCGGCATATTTATTATAACAGGCATCTTTTTCTGGGAAGGTCCCATCAGTCTGTTTCCCATGGTATCAATGGTTATTTCAACCGTTTGCTTCTGGGTTACAAATCCGAAAAAAGTACGTCTTCTTATGCTTCCGGCATCGCCGCTGTGGATGGTGTATAACCTTATAAATAAATCTATCGGAGGATTCTTAACAGAAACATTCGTACTTTGCTCCGTTATCATAGGAATGATAAGATTTGACAGAAAAGCTTGACAAAGCCCGATATATGTTGTATAATATCAAAGGTTAAAATTTAATAAATAGCTATATGAAGCTTGCAGGGGAAGCAAGTTGCTGCCGAAGGAGTAAAACTCTCAGGCGCCTCACAAAAGAGGCAGGGACTGCATGCGGATAGCTCTCCGGAGAACCCTGAATAAGTCAGGTGCCGAAGGTGCAAGGCAAAATATGCCAAATCTCTCAGGCAAAAGGACGGAAGTAAAAACCCTTTAATGGGGTTTTGTTTGTTTGTCTTTTAAGAGTTGGTATGTGCCAACTCTTTTTATTTTTTGAATATAATTTAGTAAAGGGGATAAAATCATGACATTCTTACAGTCAATCGAGCACTACAACGGTATTATAAATACCTTTGTATGGACAACTCTCGGTCTTGTGCTCTTACTTGCAACGGGTATACTTACAACCGTTCTCACAAAGTTTTTCCAGGTTTCCCACATTGGTATGTGGTGGAAAAACACAATCGGAAGCTTATTTAAAAAAGACGTAATCGGTCATTCAAAAGACAAAAAGTCCATTTCACCGTTTCAGGCTCTTTGTACCGCACTTGCAGCAACAATTGGTGTTGGTAACATTGCCGGTGTTGCATCTGCAATTGCAATTGGCGGACCGGGTGCAGTTTTCTGGATGTGGGTTGCGGCATTTTTCGGTATGATGACTAACTACTCCGAAAATGTTCTCGGTATATATTACAGAAGAAGGAATGCTGAAGGCGAATGGTCAGGCGGTGCAATGTACTATCTCCGCGATGGCCTTGGAAAACTAAAAGGTTGCAAATGGGTTGGTAAAACTCTTGCTGTTCTTTTCTCAATTTTCACACTCCTTGCATCCTTCGGTATCGGCGCAATGGGTCAGGTAAACAAAATCGTTTTAAATCTTGAATCCGCATTCCGTATTGACGCACTTGCAAGCATTCAGGTTTTCGACGGCGTATCACTTTATGCTGTTATCCTTGGTTTAGTTCTTGTTGTCATTGCCGGTCTTATTGTCCTCGGTGGTCTTAAAAGAATTGCAAACTTTGCCGAAAAAGTTGTACCCTTCATGGTTGTACTCTTTATCCTTGGAAGTGTAACAATTGTTGCGGTAAACTACGCAAACATTCTTCCTGCATTCAAAGCAATTTTTGCAACAGCATTCAAGCCTGTGGCAGTTGCCGGCGGTGTAACCGGTGCACTTATCAAAACTGTTATGGTACAGGGTTTCAAACGTGGTGTGTTCTCAAACGAAGCAGGTCTTGGTTCATCTGTTATGGTACACTCCAACTCCAATGTAAAAGAACCTGTTAAACAGGGTATGTGGGGTATTTTTGAAGTGTTTGCAGACACAATTGTTGTATGTACACTTACCGCTCTTGTTGTTCTTACATCAGGGGTATATCCTAACCTTTATGCTCCGGTAGGCTCTGTCATTGACAGTCCGACAATGGTTGCAGATGCATTTAATACCGTGTTTGGTTTCTGGAACATCGGCGGAAAATTTATTGCAATTGCAATATTCCTGTTTGCATTCACAACAGTTCTCGGTTGGGACCACTACGGCAGCAAGGCATGGGAATACCTTTTCGGCACAAAAACAGTAAAATTATATAAGGTTATTCACCTTGTAACAATTATGCTCGGCGCACTTCTTACATCTTCACTTGCATGGGATATTTCAGACACATTCAACGGTCTTATGATGATACCCAACTTAATTGGTGTTATTGTTCTTTCTCCGCTGGTAATGAAGATCACAAGCAACTACATAAAGAGAAAGAAAAAAGGCGAAAATGTAAAACCAATGCTTTCAGCATTTGAAGACATTCAGGACGCTCACGAAAAAGAGATTTCTGAAGAAGAATAAAAACATAAAACCCTGCCGGCCGGCAGGGTTTTTTATTGACAAAATCCGCCATATATGATACAATCTTTGCTTGGAAATATAATTATTTTCGGAGGAAAAATGAAAGAAAATACATATGTTTACGGACTGAAAAAGGGTCTTGCAACAGGGCTCGGTTACCTTTCCGTTTCGTTCGGATTCGGAATAACCGCCGTTGGCAAGGGACTTTCGGGTCTTGAAGCAATTCTTATATCACTTACAAACTTAACCTCAGCAGGTCAGCTTGCCGGAATTACAGTAATCGCATCCTGCGGCAGTGTGCTTGAGCTGATGCTGACACAGCTTATCATAAACCTGCGCTACTGCCTTATGGGACTTGCACTCACACAAAAGCTTGACGGAAGCTTTACCACCATGCACAGGCTTTTTATTTCATTTGGTATTACGGACGAAAACTTTGCCGTTGCCGCTGCCGAAAAAGGAAGCTTAAACCGGCGGTTTATGTACGGACTTATGACACTGCCGATTATAGGCTGGACACTTGGCACAGCGCTTGGCGCATTTGCAGGGCAGATTCTGCCCGCCGGTGTTTGCAGTGCACTCGGCATTGCAATTTACAGTATGTTTATTGCAATTATCATTCCTGATACAAAAACTGAAAAAGGCGTTCTTTGGGCAGTTGTTTTGTCCTCCGCCTTAAGCTGTGCTTTTTATTTTGTACCGCTTCTTTCAAAGGTTCCGCAAGGCTTCTCAATTATTATATGTGCGGTTTTGGTTTCCGCGCTTTTAGCATACTTTTTCCCGAAAAATTTTGAGGAGGAAGAGTAAATGAACTTTTTTGTATATTTAATCGCAATGGCAGGCGTAACATACCTCATCCGTATGATTCCGTTTACCTTTATGCGAAAGAAAATAAAATCCGTATTTATCCGTAGTTTTTTATACTACGTCCCCTATGCCGTTCTCGGCGCAATGACGTTTCCGTACATATTCTATTCAACCGGAAGCATTATTACCGCATCGGCAGGAGCTGCGGCGGCACTTGTGCTTGCATATTTTAATAAGTCGCTTATAACCGTTGCCGTTTGCTCATCTGTAGTTGCTTTTATAACAGGATTGATAATATAAAAAAAGAGTTGCTTTAAAAGCAACTCTTTTTTGTTTTATTTATTCTTTATTTCATTCAGTTTATGCTGTCTGCGGTTCTTAACTTCATGCGGTATCGGTTTGATATCGCCTGCTGCCTGAAGTGCCTGTCTTGTGAGAAGCGGACCTATAAGCTCATAAATAAGCACTGCAAAAAGTGTTATATTTCTTATAAGGTTACCCTGTTCACCAAGCTGCATTGCTGTTGCGCACATTCCAAGTGCAACCCCCGCCTGCGGCAGAAGTGTTATACCAAGGTATTTACAAATACTCGGTTCGCATTTTGTAAGCTTTGCACTTCCCATTGCACCGAAATATTTTCCGAGAGAACGGAAAATGATGTATACAACACCGATAATAACGATTGCCATATCCATAAATACGTTAAGCTCAAGTTCTGCACCGCTGATTACAAAAAACAGCGCAAGAAGCGGAGCTGACCATTTATCCGATCTTTCCATGAGGTCGTGCGAAAGCGGACAGATATTACAGAATATTGTACCAAGCATCATACAAACAAGAAGTGATGAAAAGCTTATATGTACCGGTCCGATATGAAAATCTATCATTGAAAGTGCAACTGTAAGGAACACAAATGCAATTGTCATATTAAGACGGTTTGTGTTTGAGTTGAACATTTTTTCAAGCTGTGTAAGTATCCATCCCATTATTGCGCCAAGTCCGAGGGAAGCTATAATTTCAACAAGCGGATTTACAATTATTGAAATGAAATCAACCTGATTTGTTATAAGTGTTTTTGCAATACCGAAAGATACTGCGAACACAATAAGACCAACCGCGTCATCAAGCGCAACTATAGGAAGAAGCAGCTTTGTAAGCGGACCGTCCGCTTTATACTGACGGACAACCATAAGTGTTGCGGCAGGAGCAGTTGCAGTTGCAATTGCGCCAAGAACAATAACCTGCGGCATTGTAAGCTTATCCGGCATTAAAAGATGTACGCCGTACAGTGCTAAATCAACAAACAGTGTTGCAACAAGCGCCTGAAGTATACCAATTACAGTTGCCTGTTTTCCTGTTTTTTTAAGGTCTTCAAGCCTGAATTCACTACCAATCGAAAAGGCAATAAAACCAAGTGCAACTTCGGAAACAAGTCCGAGTGCGGCAACCGCTTCTCCTGATGCAAATCCGAAACCCTGTATTCCAAGTCTGCCTACGCAATAAGGTCCGATAAGCACACCGGCAATAA
>JAFVVU010000168.1 GCA_017502065.1 Clostridia bacterium
TCCAACTATACCGGATGGCTTGAATGGCAGAAACTGCTTGAATCGCCGTATGTTGATTTTATGGCAGGCCCGAAATCATATTTCAGAACCAATCCGGGCGAACCGGGTGGGGAAATGGCGCCTACCTTCTCAATCAATAATACTAAAATGTGGATGGATGAATGTGACAGCAGAACACATCTTGCATCCGAAACCACAATGCGTGCAGGAAATCTGCAGGAAACAAACGATATGCTTCTTCGTGAGTTCTGTAAAAACCTTTCGCATAACTCGGGGATGTGGTTTATGGACCTTGGAGGCGGCTGGTACAATGACGAGGGAATAATGGAACAAATCAGCAAAATTATGGCTGAAAATGATATTATAAGAAAAGAAAAGTACGAATCTGTAAGTGAAGTTCTAATGGTTGTTGATGAAAAAAGTATGTACTATACAAATCCTACTCAACAATGTGCATCTTTTATCAACATACTTCGTGACATGTCACTTTGCGGACTTCCCACAGATACTGTATTTACACACGACCTTCCGACAATGGATTTGTCGCAATATAAACTTGTTGTTTTTCTTAATTCCTATGCAAATGCGGAAGAATATATAGATGTTGCCCGCAAAAACTTGCCGGAAAACGCTCTTGTTTTGTGGAATGGATGTGTAGGATTTACAGGCAAAACAAAAAGCCTTGACAATACAGAAAAACTGACAGGGTTTAAACTTTTTGAAACTGAAAATGCGCATAATCTTGAGTTTGGAATTGAACTTAACGAAAATGTAAAACCACTTCTTGCTGACGAAAACGGAAACGTGCGTGCGGCGTATATTCCGGGCGGAGATGCCATTATAACTAAAAACGTTGATATGGTGGAAACATTACGTAAAATTGCAGACCTTGCAGGATGCCATTTCTATGCACCTGCGGAGTGCACCGTGTATGCGGATAACAGAATAGTTTCGGTATTCCCGAGAAAAGATGTAAAAGATAAAATTCGTTTCCCGCATAAAGTAACTGCAGTGGAATTTTTCACAGGAAAAGAATATAAAGACGTAACGGAAATTCCGCTTGAGTTAAAAGAAAAGCAGGCATTTGCGGTAAGAATAGTAAAATAAGAAAAGGCTTCGGATTTCTCCGAAGCCTTTACTGTTATTCAATTTCATCTGATAACTTGTCAAGATAGGTTTCGCCGTACAGCTCGATAATTCCCTTGTCGCAGTAGTTTGCAACCATCGGGTCAATCGGAAGCTTGTGTACGCTTGTGATGCCAAATTTAGCGGCAACCTCATCAATATTGCTTGTACCGAAAATGTTGTGTTTTTCACCACATTTTCCGCACATAAAATATGACATGTTTTCAACAAGACCGAGTATCGGGATATTCATCATTTTTGCCATATTAACAGCTTTTTCAACAATCATTGAAACAAGCTCCTGCGGAGAAGTTACAATGATAATTCCGTCAACAGGAATTGTCTGGAACACAGTAAGCGGAACATCACCTGTTCCCGGCGGCATATCAATAAACATATAATCAACGTCGCCCCAGAGAACATCTGTCCAGAACTGTTTAACTGTTCCTGCAATAACCGGACCTCTCCAGATAACCGGGTCTGTATCGTTTTCAAGAAGCAGGTTAACAGACATAATGCTTATGTCCATTCTTGATTTTGCCGGAAGTATTCCAAGGTCGTTACCTTTAGCCTTTTCGTGAATACCAAAAACTTTCGGTATTGACGGACCTGTAATATCGGCATCAAGAACAGCAGTTTTAAATCCTTTTCTCTGCATGCTGAGTGCAAGAAGGGAAGTAACGAGGGATTTACCAACGCCACCTTTACCGCTCACAACGCCTATAACTTTTTTAATATTGGAAAGCTCATGCGGCTTTTCAAGTAAACTTTGTTTTTCCCTGCTTCCGCAATTTGCTGAGCAGGTTTCGCAATTGTGTGTACATTCGCTCATATTAAACGACTCCCTTTATAAAATATAATTATATTATAATACTAATATTTTAATAAGTCAACTGAAATTAGTTGACATTTGGCATAAAAAGGGATATACTTATAATGATATAGTATTTTTACGGAGGATGATACAAAAATGGATAAAACTGTTATAAAAAATGTCAGAGTAATAACTCCCGATGAAATTATTGAAAATGGCTACGTCACAGTCGAAAACGGCACAATCACAGAAGTCGGCACAAACTATACAGGCGAGGGTGCTGTGGACGGCGGCGGACGTTATCTTTCACCGGGATTTGTTGATATACATATCCATGGCGGTGGCGGAAGCGACTTTATGGACGGCACCGTCCTCGCTTATCACAATATAACAAATGCACACGTGGTGCACGGTACAACATCAATGCTCCCGACACCGCTTGCGGCAAAAAAAGAAGAGCTTGTAAGAGCAATTGAAGTATATAAAGAAGCAAAGAAAGATGAAACAATTCCGTGTAACCTTCTCGGTATGCACTTTGAAGGACCGTACGTTTCAAAAAATCAGGCGGGCGCACTTGACCCGAGATATCTTAAAAATCCTGCAAAAGAGGAGTATGAAGAACTCGTAGAGCTTTCGGGAGATGACCTTGTAAGATGGAGTATTGCTCCTGAGCTTGATGGCGCACTTGAATTCGGTGATTATCTTAAAGAACGCGGCATTCTTCCTACAATAGCACATTCGGATGCTACTTATGAAGAAGTTGCAGCTGCATTTAAACACGGCTTTACACACGTAACACATCTTTATTCCGCAACATCAACAATCGTAAGAAAAGACGGTTTCAGACATGCCGGAATAATTGAAAGTGCATATATCATTGATGACCTTGATGTTGAAATCATTGCAGACGGATGTCACCTTCCTCCGTGCCTTCTCAAACTTGTTTATAAGTCAAAAGGCATAGACCACGTGGCACTCACAACAGATGCAATGAGAGCAGCAGGACAGGATGTTAAAACATCAATCCTCGGCAGTCTTGAAGACGGACAGGAAATCATTATTGAAGACGGCGTTGCAAAAATGCCTGACAGAACATGTTTTGCAGGAAGCATTGCAACAACGGACCGCCTTGTAAGAGTAATGACAAAGCAGGTTGGTGTACCTCTTAAAGATGCTGTTACAATGATGACAAAAACTCCGGTACGTATTATTAACAAAGGCTATAAAAAAGGTGAAATTGCCGTTGGTATGGATGCAGATATCATTATGTTTGATGAAGATATCAACGTAAGCTACGTAATGGTTGGCGGCAAAGTAGTCGTTGATAATAAATAAAAACAATAAGGAAGTAGCGGGATGAAACTTGAATATTTTTTGTGGTTACTGGCGTTTATCGGCGTAATAGCAACCTATGGCGGCGGTAAGATAGCAGAGCTCATAACAAAAGATGAAAAAGTGCAGCAGTCTGTAACAATGATTTGCAAATTTGCAGGCGTTGTTGTTGCGGCAGGTGCAATGGTTATATTATATTTAAGGGGAAACCTTAGCTAAAGGAGAAATAAGAAATGGAACAGGGACTTAATAAAGTATATGATCCTTCAGTAGTTGAAGAAAGATTATATAAACAGTGGGAAGAAAACGGATATTTTAAAGCGGAGCCTGATGATAAGAAGGAACCGTTTACAATAGTTATTCCTCCGCCGAACGTTACAGGACAGCTCCATATGGGACATGCCCTTGACGAAACACTTCAGGATATCTTAATCAGATATAAAAGAATGGCAGGCTACTCAGCACTCTGGGTGCCGGGAACTGACCATGCAGGTATAGCAACACAGATAAAGGTTGAAGAATACCTCCGTGAAAACGAAGGACTTACAAGATATGACCTTGGCCGTGAAAAATTCCTCGAACGTGTATGGGACTGGAAGAAACAGTACGGCGACCGTATCATAAAACAGCTCAAAACTCTCGGTTGTTCATGTGACTGGTCAAGAGAACGCTTCACAATGGACGAAGGCTGTTCAAAAGCTGTTCGTGAAGTGTTTGTAAACCTTTACGAAAAAGGCCTTATCTACAAAGGCAACAGAATTATCAACTGGTGTCCGAAATGTGCAACAGCTCTTTCTGATGCGGAAGTAAGCTACGAGGAAGAACAGGGCCATTTCTGGCATATCAAATATATGCTTGAAGACGGTAGCGGCCATGTTGTAATTGCAACAACAAGACCGGAGACACTTCTTGGTGATACAGCCGTTGCGGTACATCCGGACGATGAAAGATATAAAGACATCGTTGGTAAAAACGTAATTCTTCCGCTTGTTAATAAACCGATTCCGGTTATCGCGGACGAATATGTTGAAATGGATTTTGGTACAGGTGTTGTTAAAATCACTCCTGCACATGACCCGAACGACTTTGAAGTAGGACAGAGACATAATCTTGAACAGATTAAGGTTATGAACGATGATGCTACAATCAATAAATTCGGCGGCAAATATGCAGGAATGGACAGATATGAAGCAAGAAAACAGATGGTAGCTGACCTTGATGAGCTTGGACTTCTTGTTAAGATTGAAGAGCATAATCATAACGTAGGTCATTGCTACAGATGTAACACAACAGTTGAACCGCTTACATCTGACCAGTGGTTTGTAAAAATGAAACCTCTTGCTGAAAAAGCAATTGAAGTTGTTAAAGATAAAACAGTACAGTTTGTTCCTGACAGATTCAGCAAAATTTATCTTAACTGGATGGAAAACGTACTTGACTGGTGTATTTCAAGACAGCTCTGGTGGGGACACAGAATTCCTGCATTCTACTGCGAAGATTGCGGCGAAATGGTTGTATCTAAAGAAGATGTAACAGTATGTCCGAAATGCGGCGGCAAAATGAATCAGGAAAACGACGTGCTTGATACATGGTTCTCCTCAGCACTCTGGCCGTTCTCAACACTCGGCTGGCCTGAAAAAACAAAAGACCTTGAATATTTCTATCCTACAAGCGTGCTTGTAACAGGATATGATATAATTTTCTTCTGGGTTGCAAGAATGATATTCTCCGGTATGGAACATATGGAGAAAGAACCGTTCAAATATGTGTTCCTCCACGGTATCGTTCGTGATAGTCAGGGAAGAAAAATGTCAAAATCTCTCGGTAACGGTATTGATCCGCTTGAAGTTATCAAAGAATACGGTGCCGATGCACTCCGCTTCACACTTGCAACAGGTAACTCACCCGGAAATGATATGCGTTATTACGACGAAAGAGTAAAAGCAAGCCGTAATTTTGCAAATAAACTCTGGAACGCGGCAAGATTTGTTCTTATGAACATCAAACACACAGATACCGCACTTCCGGCAGAATCTGACCTTGCAACAGAAGATAAATGGATTTTATCAAAACTTGACAAGCTTGCAAAAGATGTTACTGAAAACCTTGACAAATTTGAACTTGGTATTGCCGTTCAGAAGCTTTATGACTTCATTTGGGACGAATACTGTGACTGGTATATTGAGCTTTGTAAACCGCGTCTTCAGGGCGACGGAGCAGAAGCGGCAGGAAGAGTGCTTTCATATGTTCTTTCAAGAACACTTGAACTGCTCCATCCGTTTATGCCGTTTATCACTGAAGAAATATGGCAAAGCCTCCCGCACGATGGTGAAACAATAATGCGTGCAAACTGGTTCAAAGGGGATAAGTTCAGCTATCCGGAAGACGAAGAAAACCTTGAAATGATTAAAGGTGCAATCAAAGCAATAAGAAATGCAAGAGCTGAAAAGAACGTACCGCCGTCAAAGAAAGCAAAGGTTTATATCACAACAGATAAAACAGATGTGTTTACAGCAGGTGCAGTGTTCTTTGAAAAGCTTGCATCTGCATCCGAAGTTGTTGTTTCTGCACAGGAAACAGAAATTAAAGATGCTGTTGCAGTAGTATCCGAAGGTGCAAAAATTGCAATTCCTCTTGGTGACCTCGTAAACAAAGAAGAGGAAGCGGCAAGACTCAATAAAGAAAGAGAGCGTCTTATCGGAGAAATCAAACGTCTTGACGGAAAGCTCGGCAATCCGGGATTTGTTGCAAAAGCACCGGAAGCTGTTGTTGCAGCTGAAAAAGCTAAAAAACAGATGTATCAGGATATGCTTGACAAAGTTGAAGAAGCTTTAAAAGCACTCTGATAGGAGAAATAAATGTTTGGTTATGTAAATGCCTTTCAGGATGAACTTAAAATAAAGGATTATAAAGTTTTTAAAGCATATTATTGCGGACTTTGTAAACAGCAGGGCAAACTTTGCGGCAGCGTAACAAGGCTTGGACTGACGTATGATTTTGCCGTGCTGGCAATAATCCTTGACGGGATTTCTGAAACAGGGTGCGAAATTGCACCGGGAAGATGTATGCTTCATCCGTTTCAGAAACGTGCGGTAGCAGGGAAGTGCGATGCACTTACCTACTGTGCGTATATGAGCGTTGCTCTTTCATACTACAAAATGAAAGATGACGTGAGAGACGGGGGATTTTCAAAAGCCATTCCTGTAATGCCGTTTTTCGGGCACGCATCCAAAAAAATTGAAAAGCTTTATTCCGCAAAAGTGGAAAAAATAAAAAAACATCTTGATAACATAACCGATCTTGAAAAAAACGGATGTAAAAATATTGACCTTCCGGCATATGAATTCGGTAAGCTTATGGCAGAGCTTTTTGACAAGGATAATGATAACATTGTTCTTAATCAGCTTGGGTATAATATCGGTAGATGGATTTATATTATAGATGCAATTGATGATTTTGAAAAAGATACAAAAAAGGGAAGATATAATCCGTTTGAAACAAAAGAGGACATTAAACAAAGCCTTAATTCACTTTGGTATAATATGTCCGAAATTGCAGCGGCATACGAGCTGCTTGATATGAAACGAAACAAAGATATAGTAGATAATGTGGTATATCTTGGAATTAAAAATAA
>JAFVVU010000169.1 GCA_017502065.1 Clostridia bacterium
GATATGCTACACCTTTTTTGTCAAACAAATCTTTGTTGTAGTAAATCATAGCTGCGTTCATAGCATGAGGAACACCCCAAACATGACCGTTTTTGTCTGTTCCTGCAAGAAGAGCTGAAACATATTCATCTGCATTAAGATCTTTGTCGATTAACGGTTTGAGGTCTTCGTTTGCTCCGGAATAACCGGCGTCAGCAACGTAACCTGAGTCCATAAGGTAGAGAGCCGGAGCTGTACCTGATGCGATACCGAGGTTAAGCTTTGTCTGGAATTCACCCCAAGGTGTGTCTTCGATTTCGATGTTACCGTACTTTTCGCCGTATTCAGCTAAGAAACCGTCGATAATTTCCTGCGGTGTAAGTGATGCGCCGCCCGGCATACCGAGTTTAACTGTTCCGCCTGTAGCTGTGTTGTTGTTACAGCCAGTAACTGCGAAAAGCATAAGTGCTGCAAGGATTAAACATAATGCTTTTTTCATTTTCCTTTTTTCTCCTTTATTTAAAAATTTTTATATCATACAAAGGCGCACTGACCTTATATATGCTTAAGTATAATATATGGTTTCTTTTTCCTTTTAATAATTTTATCATATCTTCATTAAAAAATCAATACTTTAGCATAAAAAACGAGGATAAACTTTTTGTTTATCCTCCACAAAATTTTATTGCCAATCAATTACATATTTTTAAAGAATTTATCATGAATAACCGAAACTGCGCGTTCAGAATCTTTCTGGTCGATAAGTACAGAAACCTTGATTTCAGATGTAGAAATCATTTTAATGTTGATTCCTGCTTCAGAAAGCGCTTCAAACATTGTTGCGGCAACACCCGGATTATTAACCATACCGGAACCTACGATTGAAACTTTGGAAACATTGTCTGTATGTTTGATTTCTGCAAAACCGAGTGCTTCTTTATTTTCATTAAGAATAGAAAGTGCTCTTTCAAGGTTCTTTTCATTAACTGTAAAGCTGATATCCTTTGTGTTGTCTCTTCCGATTGACTGAAGGATAATATCAACATTGATATTTCCTTTTGCCAAAGCTGAAAACACTTTAAATGCAATACCCGGTGTGTCAACAAGTCCTACCAGAGCAATTCTTGCAACATCATTATCTCTTGCAACGCCTTTAATCAACATTTTTTCCATTTTAACTACCTCCATCACTTTAGTTCCGCTAACTTTGCTGAAGCTTGATCTTACACTCATATTTACGTTGTATTTTTTTGCCATTTCAACCGAACGGTTGTGAAGTACGTTTGCACCAAGGCTTGCAAGCTCAAGCATTTCGTCGTAAGAAACTTCTTCAAGTTTTCTTGCATCTTTAACAATTCTCGGGTCAGCTGTGTAAACGCCGTCAACGTCAGTATAAATTTCGCACAAATCTGCTTTAAGTGCCGCTGCAAGAGCAACTGCAGTTGTATCACTGCCGCCACGTCCGAGTGTTGTTATATCATCATATTTATTGATTCCCTGGAACCCTGCAACAATTACAATACGTTTTTTGTCAAGTTCCATACGGATTCTTTCAGCATCAACTTTATGTATTCTTGCTTCGCTGTAATGAGAGTCGGTTTTCATTCCAACCTGCCAGCCTGTAAGAGAAATTACCGGAAATCCCAGTTTTTCAATTGCCATTGCAAGAAGTGAAATTGTAATCTGCTCACCTGTGGAAAGGAGCATATCCATTTCTCTTTTTGAAGCATTCGGGTTGATTTCGGCTGCTTTTTCAATTAAGTCATCTGTTGTATCGCCCTGTGCGGAAACAACTACAACAACCGAATTTCCTTCTTTATACGTATCCGTTATTCTGCCTGCAACATTAAACAGTTTTTCGGCATCGGCAACGGAACTGCCGCCAAATTTCTGAACAATTAATGACATATATTAAGCCTCCCTTATGAATTCAAAACCCTGATAACTTTAACCGCACCGCCAAGTTTATCAATCTTTGCTTTTATTTCGCCAAATGTCATTTCACCGGTGATAAATGCTGCTTCACCATTTTCTTCAGCAAATGTGATATTGCCGAACTGTGCGCGAAGTGCATCTTTTTCAGATGATTTTACTTTAACAAAATATGCAGTTTTTGTTTCATTTATATCAATTACATAGTTATCTTTTCTTGGTCCCCACACGCAAATACTGTCAGTACCTTCTGAAATTGCAATATCAATTATGTCTGCAACAACTGCACTTGCAGTAGGTTCTTTTCCTGCACCTCTGCCGTAGAATAATGTTTCATCA
>JAFVVU010000170.1 GCA_017502065.1 Clostridia bacterium
GATTGTACAGGAATTTTTCGGCTTCAATTCGGATTGACAGGGGGATATCCGATTTTTTCTCTCTGTTCCCCGGAGATTCTGTAAATATATTGCAGGCTTCAAATGTGAAGTAGCCTTTATAATTAATTTCTTTAAGTCCGCGCATAAGGGCATCAACATTCATTGTGCCGAAATACGGTGCAATATGTGTATCAATATCGCCCATATTGTCCTGAACATGAAGAGCATAAACCTCGCCGCCGAGCGTACGTAGTGCCTTATCTTGAGGCATTTCCACCATATTTCCGTGACCGGTATCCCAGCAGGCGTGAAGCAGCGGATGATTCATAAACCTCACAAATTCCGCAAGGTCCGGAGCATTGTCAACCCAATATGTACCGGGGATGCACATTCTGTTGAAATTTTCTGCAAGAATGTTTACATTCCATTTTTCAGCAGTTTCAAGAAGCTCCTCGTAAAAAGCTTTGTTTTCTTCAAAATTCTGTTCTTTTGAAATGTCCGCGCGGTAGCCTGTATGCACAATAATATTATCTATGCCAAGCTTGCCGCAGGCTTCTATACATTTTTTTGTATCGGAAACAAGCTGTTTCTGCTTTTCGTCATATACAAGCGGTGCACCCAATGGCGAATGCGCCTGCACAAACTTTACACCAAGTTCTTTCGCAAGAGCTTTTATTTTTTCAATATATCCGTCGGGGTCATCCGAAAAAATGCCGGTTTTATGTTTAAGGTCAATTCCGAAGCTGTAGTCAATATATTTAAATCCTGATTCGGCAATATATTTAACCGCCTCTTCTGTTGTTGTTACATATTTACCGAAATCTCCCGTAGTTGTTGCAAGCTTCATAAAACCCCTCCCTCATTTTTGGGCGCAAAACAATCCCGGAACGGTTATATTCCGGGATTATTAATCATCGTTCTTCTCTGAAATATGGTAATCCAAGTGCTGCCGGTGGCTGATTTTCTTTTTTGTTTCTCATGCTTGTAATTATAAGTACGATAATTGTAACCACATAAGGCAACATTTCAAAAAGCTTTTTGGCACTTACGCTGATGTTTGGAATGTAAGTAGGAATTACATACAGGAATCCGAACAGTATGGAACCGAGAATACTTACAGACGGACGCCATACAGAGAATATTACAAGTGCAATTGAAAGCCATCCTCTGTCACCGAATCCGTTATTGGACCATACGCCGTTTGCGTAGTCCATTACATAGTACAATCCGCCAAGACCTGCAATTGCACTGCCGATACAGGTTGACAGATATTTATATTTTGTTACGTTTATTCCTGCCGCATCTGCTGTTTCAGGACTTTCACCTACAGCGCGCAGATGCAGACCTGTTCTTGTTTTATTAAGAATAAACGATGAAAGAATTGCAACAATTATTGCCACATACACAAGAAATCCGTAGGACAGGAAAATATCACCGAACCATCCCAGCTTATCTGCAAACGGAAGAGGTGTTTTAAAAATTGTACTTGTGGTTGAAAGTGCAATTGACGGAACATCAAGGTTTACAAGTTTGATGAGTGAACCGCCGAAAAAGTTTCCTATTCCTATACCGAAGGTTGTAAGTGCAAGACCTGTAACGTTCTGGTTTGCACGAAGAGTTACTGTTAAGAAACAGTAAATAAGTCCCATCAGGACTGAACCGAGAAGTGAGCATATGAGCGGAATGAACACGGCAAGAAACGGATTTATTGCCGCAGGGTTTGCAAGGCTGTTTTCATAAAGAAATGAGCCTGCTACACCGCTGATTGCACCAACATACATAATTCCGGGGATACCAAGGTTAAGGTGTCCCGATTTTTCGGTAAGAATTTCACCTGTTGAACCAAGAAGCAAAGGAGTGCCCTGCATTACTGCACGCTGTATTATTGTTATTATCATACATTTGCCTCCTTTTTGTTAAATTTTATTCTGTAGTTTATGAAAAATTCCGAACCGATAATAAAGAAAATTATTATACCGGTTATGATATCTGAAAACGATGAGTTAAGTCGGTATACTTCCGAAATTTTTGATGCACCTTTTTGCAGGAACACTATCAGAAGTGATGTAAATATCATGAAAATCGGGTTGAATTTTGCAAGCCACGAAACCATGATTGCTGTAAATCCTCTTCCGCCTGCAGTATCACTTTTCAGCGAATGGTCGGTTCCCGCAACAAGAAGGAACCCTGCAATACCACAAAGTGCGCCCGAAATTGCCATTGTTCTTAAAATAACCTTTTTAACATTGATTCCGATATATCTGGCAGTTTTTTCACTTTCGCCGACTACCGAAATTTCGTAGCCCTGTTTACTGTATTTAAGGTAAATGTAAACAAGTGCGGTAAGAAGTGCCACGATTAATATGTTTATAAGATATTTCTGTCCAAAAAGAGTCGGAAGCTGACCAAACTCAAGTGTTCTTGGTGTTCCCGAACCTTTCGGCATTGACCATTCAAGAGTGAAAAATGCAACAATTTGTATTATTACATAGTTCATCATCAGAGTAAAGAGTGTTTCGTTGGAGTTGAAACGGGTTTTGAAATATGCCGGAACAAGCCCCCACAGTGCACCTGCAAGAATACTTGAAATAAGCATAACAAGTATCAGCAGTGGTGTAGGAAGTTTTTCGCCAAGGAAAATCATACAGCTTGCTGTTGCAAGTCCGCCTGCAAGCACCTGACCTTCAGCACCGATGTTCCAGAATTTCATTTTAAATGCCGGCGTTACCGCAAGGGAAACACAAAGCAGAATTGCTGTGTTCTGGAACAGGTTCCACACAAGTCTTGATGTTCCCACAGCACCGTCTATCATTGTGGCATACATTTCAAGCGGATTAAGGTCGGTTAATGAAACCGTTACGATACCGCAGACAATAAGTGCAAGCACTATTGCAATAAGTCTTATGCCCCACGCTTTCCACCACACAATATCGTCACGCTTTATAATATGCGCAAGGGAGCCTGTTATAGCTGATGTAAAAAAATTTTCTATTTTTTTCATTACTGCTCATCCCCCTTGTCTTCCGCTGATTTTGTCATGAGTATTCCTATTTCTTCTTTGGTTGTGTTTCTGCCGTCTACAATTCCTGTAATTCTTCCTGAACCGATAACCATAATTCTGTCACACAGTTCAATAAGAACGTCAAGGTCCTCACCAACAAAAATTACGGCGGCGCCTTTCTGTTTCTGTTCGTTAAGAAGGTTATATATTGTGTATGATGAGTTTATATCAAGTCCTCTTACGGGATATGCTGCCATAAGCACCGTTGGAGATGATGCAATTTCTCGGCCTACAAGAATTTTCTGTACGTTACCGCCGGAAAGTCTTCTTACCGGCGTTGTTGCCGAAGGAGTTACAACCTCCAGGCTTTCAATTATTTTCTCTGCAAGAGTTTTCGGGCTTTTTCTCTGCAGGAACATTGATTTTCCTTTTTTGTAGCTTCTTAGCATCATATTGTCTATGATGTCCATATTACCAACAAGTCCCATACCCAGTCTGTCTTCGGGCACAAATGCAAGTCTTACGCCCATCTGACGGATTTCAAGAGGCGTTTTATCACGAAGATTTTCTTTTTCGCCTGTTTCGGGATTGTTATAAAATACACTTCCGCCATCAAGATGCTGAAGTCCGGCAATTGCTTCCAGAAGCTCTCTTTGTCCGCTTCCGGCAATTCCGGCGATACCAAGAATTTCACCCGAACGTGCTTCAAATGAAACATTGTCCAGAAGTTTTATACCATCACGGTTTACACATTTTATATTTTCAACAATAAGTCTGTCTTCACAGTTTGTCGGTTCGCTTCTTTCGATGTTTAAAGATACCTTTTTGCCTACCATCATTTCAGTAAGCTCTGATTCATTTGTTTCGGCAGTTTTTACTGTGCCTACATATTCACCCTTACGCAGTACGGCAACATTATCTGAAAGAGAAAGCACCTCGTGCAGCTTATGGGTGATTATGATAATCGCTTTACCCGCATCACGCATATTGCGGAGAACTTTGAACAGCTTAACCGTTTCCTGGGGTGTAAGCACGGCGGTAGGCTCGTCCAGAATGAGAATGTCTGCACCGCGGAACAAAACCTTTATTATTTCAACTGTCTGTTTTTCCGATACGGACATTTCATATATCTTTTTATGCGGATCAAGTTCAAAACCGTACTGTTCGGTTATTTCCTTTATTTTTTCCACATATGCAGGCATATCAAATTTCTTTTCGTCAGCAAGGCCCAGCACAATATTTTCAGCGGCACTGAAGACATCAACAAGTTTAAAATGCTGATGTATCATACCGATTTTATGGTTAAATGCATCTTTCGGGGAAGCAATAACAATTTCTTTGCCGTCCGCAAAAATCTGTCCGCTGTCGGGGAAATAGATTCCCGACACCATATTCATAAGTGTTGTTTTACCGCTTCCGTTTTCACCAAGAATTGAAAGAATTTCGCCTTTTCTCACCTGCAGTGATATGTTCTTGTTTGCAACAACACTTCCGAAGGTTTTAGTTATATTTTTCAGTTCAAGAGCAATATTTTTTTCCATAAAAAATCTCCACTTTTAAAAATTTCTTATATTTTTTAATAAACATACACCCTTTTTGCTTATGAAAAAATACAAGTCATAAAGCTAATTTAGGGCGGAGAAATTCCCCGCCCTATATTAAGTGTTATTAGAATGCGCTGTTAAGAAGTGTGATACCGTCGATGTTGATATCGAAGTAAGGAGCACTGCGGTATTCGGATTCGTGGAAGTATCCGTCAGCAATAGCTTCTGTATCTTTTTCGTATGCAGCATCTGTATCAACGTCTGCTTTGTAGGAATCAAGTTTTTTGCCTTCAACTGTAAAGTTGTTAACATCAAATACATGAATTTCTTTAGCAATAAGTTTTGCTTTTGCAGCTTCTAAAGCTTCTTTTGTTCCTTCAGCAGCAACTGCTTCGTTGATGTCTGTAAGTTTTACAGAACCTGCTTCAAAACCTTCACACCAGTCTGTTGCAATTTCTTCGCCTTTTACAACAGAGTTGATGATGTATTTGAAGTACGGAGCCCAGTCGATTCTTGAAGAAACGATGAATGTGTTCGGGCAAGCGCTCTGTGTGCTTCCGTTGTAGGAAACGTTCGGTACGCCTGCGTTTTCACAAGCTGTAGGAGCACCCATGGAGTCAGCATGCTGACTGATGAGTACACAGTTGTTGCTTAAAAGTTTTGTAGCAGCTTCTTTTTCAAGAGCTTCGTCATACCAGCTGCCTGTGAACTGTACTTCCATTGTTACGCTCGGGCAAACGGATTTAGCACCAAGGTAGAAGGATGTGTAGCCGGAAACAACTTCTGCATATGTGTATGCGCCTACATAACCCATTTTAGCCTGTTCTGCTGTGATTTTGCCGCTTTCAATCATTTCGTTGAGCTTCATACCTGCAGCAATACCTGCAAGATATCTGCCTTCGTAAATGGATGCGAATGCGTTGTGGAAGTTAGGAACGTTTTCTGTGTGAGCTGTTGTACCTGTTGCATGACAGAACTGTACATCAGGGAATTCTTTAGCAGCTTTTAACATGTAAGGTTCATGTCCGAAGCTGTTTGCAAATACAATGTTACAACCCTGGTCAGCAAGGTCTGCTGCTGCTTCGTAACATTCGTTACCTTCAGGAATGTTTGTTTTGAAGATAACCTGTTCCGGTTTGAGACCAAGTTCTGCTGTTGCTTCTTCTGCTGCAACAAGGAAGTTCTTGTCGTAGGTTGAGTTTTCATCATGTAAGAAGATGAAACCGATTTTGAAATCGGAGCTGATGGATGCCTTTTCGTTACTGCAAGCTGTGAGCATACCAACTGTAGCTACAAGCATTACTGCAACGAGAAGAAAAGAAAGTATTCTTTTCATTTGTGTTCCCTCCCTGCCTTTTCGGCAAAAATTTTTTATGTAATTTTTTTACATACAAATTATTTACGGAAAACCAAAGACGTGTCTGTCATTGAATCAATTATTGCAAGAGAATCAACACGGATTCCCTGTGCACGAAGCTTATCGCCACCGCCCTGGAATCCTTTTTCAATGGCTATTGCACAACCGACAAGTTTTGCACCCGACTGGTTTATTATATCCATAATTCCCGCAAGAGCATGTCCTTTTGCAAGAAAATCATCTATTACAAGAACGTTATCTTCTTTTCCGAGAAAATCTTTGCTGACAACTGCATCATAAACAGTTTTTCTTGTGAATGATTCAACTCTGGATGAATAAACATTATCCGAAATATTACCTGATTTGCTTTTTTTAATAAATACAACCGGAACATTCATAAACTGTGCCGCTGCAAATGCAATCGGGATTCCTGAAGTTTCAATTGTAAGGATTTTATTTATATTCTGGTTTTCATAAAGACGGGCAATTTCCTTTCCCACTTCCAAAAGAAATTGAACATCAAGCTGGTGATTAAGAAAACAATCAACTTTAAGAATGTCCCCGGGCAAAACTGTTCCCTCTTTTAAAATTTTTTCTTCTAACGCAACTATGGCAGCTCACCCCTTAAAGACATAATAATATACTTGCTAGGAATTATACCATAAAAACTTGCAAAAGTCAACATTTTTTACTACTGCAGATTATATTTTTACATTTCCCGACAAAGCCAAAAGTTTTATCATGCTTTCCCTTTATAATACAAAAACCTCGCAGTTGCGAGGTTTTTTTATTCTTCATCTATTCCTATTTCATTACCGAGCGCCGAACCAAACGTTATTGCGCCTTTACCGAATTTACTCCTTATTTTATCAATACCCTTTTCAAGACGTTCAAGCTTTTCGTGTTTTTCGGTATTTACATCTTCAAAAAGAGAAAGCTGAACACCGCAGTTATCCTGATGCTCTATGTTTATTCCCGTAATCCTGAGCATACGGATTGCTTTTCGTTTATCCCTTACGGCATTTGCAAGGTTAAGAGCCTCTTTTGCAATTTCCTTTGACACATTTGTCGGCATATCAAGCTGTTTTTGTTTGGAAACCGATTTGAAATCCGCATATTTAATATACACCTGAATACCGCGGCATTTCACACATGCGCGGCGCATTCTTGAGCATATACTGTCCGCAAGTGCTGTTATTCCGCAGCTAAGCTCGTCTTCGGTTACGATATCGGTTTTAAACGTCATTCCGTTGCCCACGGATTTTATTTCCCTTACGTCTTCCACATTTTTAACAGGGTCATTATCAATTCCGTTTGCATAATCATGAAGCATATATCCCATTTTCCCAAGCATTGCACCAACAAGCTCTCTGTCCGCAGCGGCAAGCTCGCCAATTGTTTTTATGCCAATGCTACCCAGCATTTCAGTAGTACGACGCCCTGCAAAAAGCAGGTCACCCACCGGCAGAGGATACACAATATCCTTATAATTTTCCCTGTTTATCACTGTTGTGGCATCGGGTTTTTTATAGTCACTTCCGAGCTTTGCAAAAACCTTGTTGAACGAAACTCCCACAGAAACGGTGATGCCGATTTCTTCCTTTATTGCGTGGCGGATTTCATTTGCAATATGTACTCCGTCACCAAAAAGGTTTATGCTTGCCGTTACGTCAAGCCACGACTCGTCAATACCGAAAGGTTCCACAAGGTCGGTATAGCGTTTATATATATCATTAACTTTTTTCGAATACTCGGCATAAAGCTCGTGATGCGGCAAAACAAGCACAATATCAGGGCATTTTTTCCGTGCAGAGCCTATTGTTTCCGCCGTTTTTACGCCGCACGCTTTTGCAAGCTCATTTTTTGCAAGGATTATACCATGCCGCTTTGTGATATCTCCTGCCACCGCCATCGGTACATCCTTAAGCTCGGGGCGGAGCATACATTCAACGGAGGCATAAAAAGCATTGCAGTCACAATGAAGTATAGTCCTGTCCATAAATTTACCTTCTTTGCAAAAAATCCCGAGCGCCGCCCGGGATTTTAAACATTAC
>JAFVVU010000171.1 GCA_017502065.1 Clostridia bacterium
ATTTATATGAGCACGAATACGAGGACATAAAAAATGATTTGTATTGGTGCTATGAAAACCGGCACCAATAATTTATTAACCGACAACAAAAAAAGGGGGGTATCTAATGTTTACCGAAAATATTATACAATATTTTAAGACAGGAAATATAGGTGTTTGTCCTGTATGTGAGCACCCTCTTTCTCTTGAAAAAATTGAAACCCCAATCAGAACCAGTTATACTGTTTCTTGTAATGTATGTAAAAAATATGTTCACTTCCTCGGAACCTTAAAAACAAATCAATAACAAAAAAGCGGATGCCTTTGCATCCGCTTAAATTATCGTATTTTCTGCATATTTCCCTTTGAATTATCAAAAACCTCTCCTGTGTCGGCATCAACATGGTAAAGACCTGTCATTGTGCCGTCGGTAAGATTAAGCTCGCCTGCGCCGAACATAAAGCAGGCACGTTTTTTATCGGCAATATTTACATAAAGTGCTTTCTTTTCACTTGCCGGAACAACAAATGCATCATCTCCGAACTGTTCTCTTGCCGCAAGGATTGCAATATCCTGAGCCTCATCAAATGTAAGCTGGGTATTTATTGCGTGGCTGAAGCAAACAACAGTATCTGTTTCACTGTCTTCACCATCTGCGAAAAGAAGCTCAATATCTTCTTCCTGCTCTTTCATTTTTTTATTATACATAACTGCAGCAGTAATACCAACCGCAGCAACAACTCCTATACCTATTCCAAGTGCAATTGCAGCTTTTTTGTTCATAAAAGTTACCTCCCACTTATTTATATATCAATTATATAATATCAGATTATAATTGTCAAATGATTTTATAAGGTTTAAAATCCAGATAGTCGGCAGAAATAAGCTTAAATTCAATCCCGTGAAGCTTTCCTTCCGGAGCCGCGCCCTCCTCAAGACCGTGCAGATGTCCGTAATAGCACCGCTTAACATTATTTTTTACAAGAAGTGCAAGCACGTTATTGTCAACAACGTTTCCGTACACAACCGGAAAATGTGTAAACACAATTTTTTCATTTTCGGCAGGTGCACTTTTAAGCGAAAACTCAAGTCGCATAAGCTCGCGGTCATAAATTTTCTTATCATCCTCACCGCCGGATGAAATCCATCCTCTGTTTCCGCAAAGACATATGTCTTCATACATATAGTGATTATTATGCAAAAAGAAGATAGACTCAAGGCCGTGCTTTTCTTTCATTTCGCCAAGCTTTTTCGCACTTGTCCACCAATAGTCGTGGTTACCCTTGGAAATGATTTTCCTGCCGGGAAGTGCATCTATAAACTTAAGGTCCTCAACACATGACGAAAGATATGTTGCCCATGAAATATCTCCCGGAATAACAAGTGTGTCTTCTTTCGTAAGAACCTTGCACGAATTTTCAATTTTCTCCATATAGCCTTCCCATTTTTTACCAAAAATATCCATTGGTTTATCGTTTGCACCAAAACATAAATGGAAATCGGCCATTACATATAATGACATATTCGCCCTCCGCTGAATAATAAACTTACTGCTTGGGTATCATACCAAAGGAACTTTCGTTCCTTATTTTTAAGCAGGAGGATATAAAAAATGTTTGAAAATGATAACAAAAGCGAAGTAATAAACGGTATTTACTGCAGCGTATCGAACTGTGTATATCACGATAAAAGCGGCAAATGCCATGCGAAATCAATTCAGGTTGATCACTGCAATTCCTGCAACAAGGAAGATACCTGCTGTTCAACTTTTGAGCTTCGCTCCTGACCTTCTTAAAAAAGCGTTCCTTTATTAAAGGGAACGCTTTTTTACATATCACTTAAGGAAATTATCAACTACAGACTGCATATCCTGTTTTTCACATTTACCGTCAAAACGGATTTCCTTTTCAGAAAGTGTTTCCAGTGAATCCGGAGCTTTCTGACCGGTAATATCGGAAAGCTTTTCAAGCATTTCAAATTCGCTTGCATTAACAACAGCACTTTCGCTTATTGCACCAAGTACGCTCTTATTGAATTTGAACGGATTTGCTGTTGATGCAATAATGGTTTTTGTTTCGTCGCCCGTAGCTTTTTTATAGTTTTCATAAACAGTGTATGCAACTGCTGTATGTGTATCCATAAGATAGCCGTTTTCGTTCCACACCTTGTTTATTGTGTTTTTTGTGTCTGCATCGTCGCAGTATCCTGCAAAGAAATTCTCACTTATAACGTGTTTGATTTCAGCGGATACTTCGTATCTGCCTGCTGCTGCAAGCAGGAACATATATTCTTTAGTTGTTTTTGCATCTGACAAATCAAACAACAGTCTTTCAAGATTGCTTGAAATAAGAATATCCATAGACGGTGAGATTGTTGTTTTAAACTCACGGTTTTTATCGTAAACACCTGTGTTTATAAAATCTGTCAGAACATTGTTTTCGTTTGATGCACAAATAAGTCTTGCAACCGGAAGACCCATCTGCTTTGCATACCATGCAGCAAGAATGTTACCGAAGTTACCTGTAGGAACACAGATGTTAACCGGCTCGCCCGCTTCAATTGCGCCCGATTTCATAAGGTCGCAGTACGCGGAAATGTAATAAATAATCTGCGGTACAAGTCTTCCCCAGTTGATTGAGTTTGCGGAAGAAAGCTGATATCCTCTTTCAGAAAGCTCCTGTGCAAAAGCTTCATTTCCGAATATTTTCTTAACGCCGTTCTGTGCATCGTCAAAATTTCCTTTAACACTTGAAACAAGAACGTTGTTACCTTTTTGAGTAACCATCTGAAGCTTC
The DNA here is from genome assembly GCA_017502065.1 of Clostridia bacterium. Lineage (GTDB taxonomy): Bacteria > Bacillota > Clostridia > RUG12999 > RUG12999 > RGIG4103. Next base: position 2,775 of record JAFVVU010000171.1, read on the forward strand.
TGGATTTCACTCACGCCGTCATCCGGGAAGAATACAATAATTTTTGTTCCGTGAACGTCAGCAAACCCTTCAAGAGCAGCCTTACCTGTATCACCTGATGTTGCAACAAGAATAACAACCTCTTTATCAACACCTGTTTTTTTCATTGCAGTTGTAAGAAGATGCGGCAGAATCTGGAGTGCCATATCCTTGAATGCACAGGTTGGGCCGTGCCACAGTTCAAGAATATACTCATCATCTTTAAGACCGTAAAGCGGTGCAATAGATTCTGTTTCAAATTTTTCTTTGCTGTATGCATTTTCAACGCAATTCTCAATTTCTTCAGACGTAAAGTCCGACAAAAACAGGCTGAGCACGCCGCAGGCACGACCTTTGTAGTTCATTTCCGCAAGACGCTTGATATCATCAAGTGAAATCTGCGGTTTTTCTTTTGGAATAAAAAGTCCGCCATCCGGAGCAAGACCCGCAACAATCGCTTCGGCGCTTTTTACTTCAAGCTCATTATTTCTTGTGCTCTGGTATATCATCAAAATTCCTCCGTTTCGCTAAAAATGCGCGCCGCAAAAAGCGGCACGCACATTATAGACAAACTATCTATTAAAGATATTTTTTAACAAATTCCGGTGCTGCATCAACATCAACACTTGCAGTTACTGTAAGGTTAACATTGTGCTGATCACAAATTGCCGCAATAGCATCAATAACATCTCCTGCAGCTGCAAAATCGCCGCCTGCAACAGTTTTTGTAATGCTGTCAATGAAGATGTTGGAAATGTCATAATTCTGGGAAATAATTCCGCAGATAAGACCGTAAAGAGCTTCGTATGATTTAAGAGCGAACTCCTGTGTATCAACAAGACGAACCTTGTGATTTAAATCAAACATATGTCTTTTACTGTCGTTAATAAATACCAACTGACCTTTATCTATTTTTACAGCTTCGTTAACGCTTTCGATAAGTTTATTCGTCTTTCCGCTGCCTTTTGCACCAATGATAAATTTTACCATAATGTATCCCTCCAAAATATATATTTGTGTGTATAATCATTTTATCATACTTTTAATAAAATAGCAAGCTTTTTTTGAAAATGTTTCCAAAACATAAAAAGCACAGCTTTTTGCTATGCTTTTCCCTTGTTTTTCTGTATAAGCTCACTCAGTTTTTCAAGTGCATTATTCACACTGCCCACTTCGTCAATTATCCCATATTCCACAGCCTCTTTGCCGTACATAATCGTACCTGTATCATTGGCAAGCTCCGAGGTTGTAAACATAAGTTTATTAAGAGTCTTTATATCCACTTTCGAATGGTCCGCTATAAAGTTTGTTACCCTCTCCTGCGTTTTCTGCAGATAATCAAATGTCTGCGGCACACTTATGACAGTTCCGTTCATTCTTATGGGATGCACCGTCATTGTCGCCGACGGCGCAATAAATGAATAATTTGCCGATACAGCAAGCGGCACACCAATGCTGTGACCACCGCCTATAACAAGCGACACACTTGGTTTGCTCATCCCTGAAATAAGCTCTGCAATCGCAAGCCCTGCCTCCACATCGCCGCCCATTGTGTTAAGAAGAATAATAAGTCCTTCAATGCTCAAATCTTCTTCAATCGCCAAAAGGAGCGGAATAATATGCTCATATTTGGTTGTTTTATTTTCCGACGGCATTACCATATGCCCCTCAATCTGACCGATGATTGTCATACAGTAAATATTACCGTGTCTTCCGCTCATTCGCGTTACGCCAAGGTCTTTCACAGTTTCCTTATCTTTTATATCTTCGTTTTTTTCTTCACTCATATTTTCACCAGCTTTACAGTAATAATTATATTATCGGCAGTATTTTTTAATTTATTCGTCAAATACATTATTTTACATTTTTTCCATAAAAAGTATGTTATACTAAAACTATTACAGTCACCCGGAGGGAAAAATGCCTGTTATTTATATAGACGTACTGTTCATAATTAACTTTTTAATAGATTTTATGCTGTTTTATATATCCGCCCGTCTTGCAGGAAAACGAATTCATGCATTGCGTTTTTTTCTTGCCTGTGTCGCCGGCGGCATATACAGCGTGTGTATATTTTTTCCGCGACTTGGATTTTTTTCGTCAGCACTGATAAAAATCATTGCATCCTCACTTCTCGTAAGGATTGCATTCCGGTTTAAAAACTTTAAAGATTTTTTGTTTGTACTGG
>JAFVVU010000172.1 GCA_017502065.1 Clostridia bacterium
GCGTCACGAAGGATTGTATCTGTAATTTTAAGTGCTGTAGCCATAATTTATACCTCCAATTCTACTCGGCTTAACCAAACAGTGAAAGAAGTGTACCGGCTGCGATTGCAGAACCGATAACACAGGCAACGTTCGGTCCCATAGCGTGCATAAGCAGGAAGTTTTTTGGGTTTTCTTTCTGACCAACTGTCTGTGAAACACGTGCTGCCATAGGCACTGCGGAAACACCTGCGCTACCGATAAGAGGATTGATTTTTGTTTTTGTAAACAGGTTCATAAACTTAGCAAGAAGAACGCCGCCTGCTGTACCCATAGCAAAAGCAACAACGCCCATTAAAATAATCATAACTGTAAGCGGATTTAAGAATGTGGAAGCTGTTGCTGTTGCACCAACCGATACGCCAAGGAAGATTGTAACGATGTTCATAAGCTCGTTCTGAACTGTTTTTGAAAGACGTTCAGCAACGCCGGATTCTTTAATAAGGTTACCAAGCATAAGACATCCTACAAGCGGAGCTGCTGAAGGAACGATAAGCCATACAACGATAGTAACGATAATCGGGAAAATAACTTTTTCTGTTCTTGTTACTTCACGGAGAGCTTTCATTTCTATCATGCGTTCTTTTTTGGTTGTAAGAAGTTTCATAATCGGCGGCTGGATAACCGGCACAAGTGCCATATATGAATATGCTGCAACGGCAATCGGTCCGAGGAAGTTAGGCGCAAGTTTTGATGTTACAAAAATTGCTGTCGGGCCGTCTGCACCACCGATGATACCAACGGAAGCGGCAAGTTTTTCAAGTTGTGTTCCTGAAAGTAATGCTGTAAGGCTTTCGTTTCCGAGGATAAGTGGGAAAAGTTCGCGAACACCAAGGAATGTTGCAAAAATACCAAGCTGAGCCGCTGCGCCGAGAAGTAAGCTTTTCGGGTTTGCAATAAGGGGACCGAAGTCTGTCATTGCACCAACGCCAACGAATATAAGACACGGATAGATGCCAAGCTTTACACCAAGGTAAAGCACGTCAATAAGACCGGGCTGAACGAGAGTGCCGTCAGCAAGAGGAATACCGCTGCCGAACATTTCCCAGTGAACGTGTCCACCGGCAAAAAGCTGTTCATGATACGTATCCGCACCGGGAAGGTTTGTAAGTAACATACCGAATGCAATCGGAAGAAGGAGAAGCGGTTCAAACTTCTTGACAATTGCAAGATATAAAAGCAGGCAGGCAATGGCAATCATAAAAAGTGATGTCCAGTTGTTTGCTATAAAAGCAAAGCCTGTGCTCTGAAGAAAATTGATTACTGTATCTAACATATTAAACGCTCCTTACTTAAGCAATTGTGCAAAGAACGGTTCCGCTTTCAACACTTGCGCCTTTGGAAACGCTTACGCTTGAAACAGTACCGTCGCAGGGAGCCATAATTTCATTTTCCATTTTCATAGCTTCAAGAACCATAAGTACTTCGCCTGCTTTAACAGCCTGTCCGCTCTGTACATTAACAGCAAGGATTGTACCCGGCATTGGAGCAGTAACAGTTTCGCCATTTCCTGCAGGTGCTGCTGCCGGAGCCGGAGCGCTTGCCGGAGCTGATTTAGCTTCTGTTTCGCTTATAAGTTCAATTTCAACTTCATAATTTGTTCCGTTAACTTTAACATTATACTTTTTCATAATTCGAGATACCCCTTTTCTTAAATTTTTTTGATTGATTTAATACGTATTGCTGAAACATCTTCACCAAGGTCTTCTGCAATTGCGGCGCCGATTGCGGCAGCAAGCTCCGGATTTTTCGGAACAGCTGTAGACGCAGGAGCGGCTGCGGCAGCAGGAGCAGGTGCGGATGCTTTTCTGCCGAATTTCATGCAGAAAAAGCTCATGATTTTGCAAACGAAAATGAGGACGATAAGTCCGGCAAAAACGGTTGCTAAACCTAATACGATTACAAACCATGATGGAATATAATTTGCCATAATCCCAAAACACCTCCATTATATATCATCATTGTATCACTTTTTTCGTCTAAATACAAGTAGAAAATAAAAATTTTGCCAAATCTTTATTTATACACCTTTTATAAAAGTTCGTAAAATGTATTGACAATTTAACAAAAATTGTATACAATATTATATTACATAGAAAGGACGATGCAGTATGAACGCGAAAATTGAAGCGGCAAAAGAAAAATTCGGATTACTTCTTGAAAAACAGCTTGAAAGAAACGAAAAAATCAAATCAGAAAAAGAGTTTATTGATTATTCAAAACTTGATACAATTATAATAGGTATTGTCGGCGGGGACGGAATCGGTCCTGCAATAACAGAAGAATCAGCAAGAATTCTTAAATATCTTCTTGAAGATAAGGTTAAAGCCGGCAAGATTGAATTCAGAAATATTGACGGTCTTACAATCGAAAACCGTGCAAAGGTTATGAAAGCCATTCCGGATGATGTGCTTGCAGAGCTTAAAGAATGTCACGTTATCCTTAAAGGACCTACAACAACACCTCGTGCAGGGGATGAATGGCCGAACATCGAAAGTGCAAACGTTGCAATGAGAAAAGAGCTTGACCTTTTTGCAAATATCCGTCCGGTAAAAGTGCCGGAACAGGGAATTGACTGGACATTCTTCCGTGAAAATTCCGAAGGAAGCTATGCGCTCGGTTCAAACGGTATTCATATCACAGACGAAGTTGCATTTGATTTCTGTGTAACAACAACAGAAGGAAGCTACAGAATTGCAAAAGCCGCTTTTGATTATGCAAGAAAAACCGGCAAAGGAA
>JAFVVU010000173.1 GCA_017502065.1 Clostridia bacterium
AGAGTTATTGGATGGTAGTCCAGTGACACATATTGGTATTGACAACGATATAATAATTTTCGATTGTGGTGGTAAAGGAATTGCCCAATCAAGTCAAGACTATATGTTTTATTATTCTCCAAGTGGTAAACCTTATGCAGTATCGGTATTAGCAGGAGGAAATATTGTGTGAACCTTCACAAATGGAAGAGGATGGTGAAGGATAAAAGTATATAGATGATGGTTATAATATTTTTTATACCCAAGAGATAACAGATAAGCTGTACTTTTGCGAAGCACAGTATTGATTTTTTTGTTCCCGACTGAACACGAGCATAACATCAAAAAGGTTTGCATCTAAACCTTATGTATCGCAATCACTAAAAAAGATTGGCATCTAAATTATACAGTCTTTATAGTAAGAACGTCGAAAGCAGGTGATATTATGAAATACGGAGTAAAAGTTTTATTTACATATTCTGTTGAGCCTGATAAAAGAAAATTTTATGAAGAATCAATTTATCTTGTGGAAGCCGAATCTTTTGATGATGCTTACGACAAGGCGGAAAAGTATGCAGACGGATTTGAAGCTGAACACATGAATCCGAAAGGACAAAAAGTAAAGACGGAAAAGATTGATTTTGTGGATTGCTTTATTGCTGTTGATGAAGAAAATGGTGTGCAGGAAGTCTATTCATCGATGTTCAAAAATAGGACTTTATTAGAAGAAGATGAATTTTATAGAGCAATTACTACTCAATGTGATGCAGAAGAATTATTTGATTTGCGATATCGGGAATTTAATGAGAACACCGGCAATGAAGAATAATGAGGTTTCTGCTGATTTGATACAAACCTAAATAAATTGTTATTCAAGAGAGGTAAAATATATGGAAAAGCTTATAAAAAGAATTAACGAACTTGCGAAGAAATCCAAAGAACAGGGGCTTACTGAAGAAGAAAAAGCTGAGCAGGCGAAGCTGCGTCAGGAATATATAAAAAAGATCCGTCAGGGATTTGAAAACACTATGTCAAATGTTTACATAATGGATGCGAATGGGAATAAAAGAAAAGTAGAAAAGAAGAAATAGAAAACGCAGAGCATCAGCTCTGCGTTTTTAAGTTATATTTCATTATTTATTATCATTGAAAGAAGCTTGTGTCCTTCTTCTACATATATGCCGCTTGCCTTTGCACATTTTTCATCGTATGTAGCGCCGGCATTATCCTTTTCGTTGTTGCTTCTGTAAAGCAGGAACGGAACTTCATCGCGTGTGTGTGTTTTAAGCGCGATAGGTGTCGGATGGTCGGGCATAATAAGAAGTGTATAATCTTCGCCCATTTCGGCAAATGCATCAAGAATATGTGTAAGCACGCGGCTGTTCAGATATTCGATTGATTTGATTTTGCCTTCTGTATCGCCGTGGTGACCGCATTCGTCGGGGGCTTCGAAATGAAGATATACGAAATCGGCACCGTTTTTAAGCTCATTTATTGCGGCAGTTGTTTTGCCTTCAAAATCCGTATCAATTGTTCCCGTAACGTTCGGAACTTCAACAACATTCATTTCAGCACATTTACCGATACCTTTAACAAGGTCAACTGCAGAAAGAGCACTTGCATTAAGACCGTATTTTTCCTTGAACGGAGAAAGTGCCGGTTTTGTGCCTGCTCCCCAGAGCCATATTGATGTTGCAGGGTTAAGACCGCGTTTGATTCGGTCAAGATTTACCGGATGGTCTTTTAAAATTTCGGAACTTTTTTTCATTAGTTCAAGAAGAACCGGAACGTTCGGCAGATATTCCGTTATTTTTTTATCCGAAATATCGTGCGGTGGTGTAAGATCGAAATCTTCTTTTGCGCCGTGCCACACAAGCAGGTGGCGATATGAAATTCCGCGGTGGAATTCCATGATTTCCGTGCCGAGCTTTTCGCCGATTGTTTTTATGATTTCTGCCGCTTCGGCTGTTGTAATTTCGCCTGCGGAATAGTCAAGCATTGTACGGTCTTCATAATTTTCTTCATCGGACAGTGTTACAAGATTACATCTGAACGTATAGTCGTCGGGTTTTAAATCAACACCGATTGACGCTGCTTCAAGGGGAGAACGACCTGTATAATATTCATCCGGGTTATATCCCATAACAGCAAGGTTTGCAACGTCACTTCCCGGCGGAAGAGCTGCGGGAACTGTTTTCACAAGACCTACCACACCTTTTGCTGCAAGCGCATCGAACTGAGGTGTTTTTGCGATTTCAAGCGGTGTTCTATTATCATAAGCGGGAAGAGGCAAATCTGCCATTCCGTCGCCAAGTAAAACTAAATATTTCATTTTTGGTTCCTCCTTTTCATAATATAATATCACATTATTTTAATAATTTCAATATTTATTTAATAAACTCTTGCAATTTATGAGAGAATGTGATATGATATATCAGTATACGTATGACAAAATGGAGGGAAGTTTATGTCAAAAGTAGCAATACTGGGATTTGGCACGGTTGGGTCCGGCGTGTATGAGGTTCTTCGCACAAATGCAAAGGAAATCACCCGTAAAACCGGAAAAGAGTTTGATATTAAATATATTCTTGACATCAGAGATTTTGATGACCATCCCGAAAAGAATCTGTTTACCAAAAATTTTGATGATATAGTAAACGATGCGGAAGTTGATATTGTTGCAGAAGTAATTGGCGGTGCAACCATTGCGTATGAGTTTACAAAACGTGCTCTTGCCGCAGGGAAGAGTGTTGTAACATCAAATAAAGAGCTTGTTGCAACACATGGATTTGAGCTTCTTCAGCTTGCAAAAGAAAATGGTGTTAAATATCTGTTTGAAGCAAGCGTTGGCGGCGGTATTCCTGTTATAAGACCGATGGCGAGATGCCTTGCCGGAAATGAAATAACCGAAATTTCGGGTATTCTTAACGGCACAACAAACTACATCCTTACACAGATGCAGGGCGGTCTTGATTTTGATGTTGCTCTCAAAAGTGCGCAGGAAAAAGGATATGCGGAAGCAAATCCGGCTGCGGATATTGAAGGAACAGACGCTTGCAGAAAAATTGCAATTTTGTCATCTCTTGCATACGGATGTGAGGTTGACCCCGATGCAATCAGCGTAGAGGGAATAACAAACCTCTCTCTGTCCGATACTGTACTTGCTGAAAAAATGGGATATGGAATCAAGCTTATCGGCCACAGCAGAAAAGTGGGCGACAAGATAGAAATCTGGGTAAGCCCGATGCTGGTTTCCAAAACTCACCTTATTGCAGG
>JAFVVU010000174.1 GCA_017502065.1 Clostridia bacterium
GTAAACAGGAAGATGCGGTTGTTATGTTATCTTCTGCTACTCCGTCGGTTACATGCTATCACAGGGCGCTTTCCGGAAGATATAAACTGCTTAAAATGAAAAGCCGTTTCAATAATGCACCTCTTCCCCATGTTGAAACTGTTGATATGAGATATGAACTTACAAACGGTAATAAAAGCGTGTTAAGCCGCAGACTTAAAGAAGAGATTGCCAAAAATCTTGAACGCGGCGAACAGACAATTCTGTTTCTTAACAGACGCGGATATTCAACGTTTGTTTCGTGCCGCAGCTGCGGATATGTATGCAAATGTCCGAACTGCAGTATCACTATGACATATCATGCAAGTGACGATTCTCTTACCTGCCATTACTGCGGACATAAAACAAAAAGTCCCGATGTGTGTCCCGAATGTGAAAGTCTGTATATCAAATATTTCGGCACAGGCACACAGCGTGTTGAAGAAGATATTTTAAAAGAGTTTCCGGATGCATCAATTCTCCGAATGGATGCAGATACAACCGGTAAAAAGCTTTCGCATCAGAAGCTTTTAAAGAAATTTGTTGACGAAAAGGTTGATATACTCCTTGGCACTCAGATGGTTACAAAAGGGCTTGATTTTCCTCTTGTAACATTGGTTGGAGTAATATCAGCAGATGCAATGCTTAATATGGATGATTTCCGTGCAAGTGAACGCACTTTTTCACAGCTTACTCAGGTTTGCGGCAGATCCGGACGAGGAAACCTTCCCGGCAGGGCTATTGTACAGACGTACAATCCCGAAAATCCGATTTTTAGGGTTGCTGCTATGCAGGATTATGAAAAGTTTTACGAAGGCGAAATAAAGCTTCGTGAGCTTTTGGATAATCCCCCGTTTTCTGCTATAATAAACATAGTAATCAGTAGTGAGAACGAAACGCACGCAGAAGCTTATGCAAAGTCCGTAAATACATTTCTTGAAACAGAGTTTAAAGAATGTCCCGAACTTATTATATCAAAGTTTGGGCCTGCACCGGCACCGATAAGTAAAATCAAAAATAAATTCAGATACAGAATTTTGTTTAAGATAAAAAAACATGCAAAAATTCTTGACATTCTGCAAAAGCTTTATTACGGACATATTGCTAACAAGACCGGCGAAAGTCTTGAAATATCAATTAATCCGAACAGCATACTTTAATAAAAAAGGACGGCTTTTAGCCGTCCTTTAATTTATTCCATTATTCTTTTATCATGCTTCCGATACCTAAATCGGTAAAGATTTCAAGAAGTATGGAGTGCGGAACACGTCCGTCAATTATATGAACACGTTTTACGCCGCTTTCAATTGCATGAATACAGCCGCTTACTTTCGGAATCATTCCGCCGGAAATTGTGCCGTCTTCAATTTTTGCATGAGCTTCATCTATTGTCATTGAATAAATTACGTTATGTTCTTTATCAAGAATTCCTTCAATATCAGTAAGCATCATAAGCTTTTCAGCTTTCATTGCGCAGGCAATCTGACTTGCTACGGTATCTGCATTGATGTTATAGGTCTGACCGTCATTACCGATACCGACAGGAGCAACAACCGGAATATCCTCTCCGCTTGTGAGAAGTTCAAGGAGCTTATGGTTGATTGAAACAATATCTCCAACATATCCGATATCAACCGGGTTACCTTCTTCATCGTGAGTAAGCTTTTTACATTTGATGAGGTTTCCATCAATACCGCATACACCGATTGCACTACCGCCAAGTTTATTTACAAGAGCAACAATTTCTTTATTGGTTTTACCAACAAGTGTCATCTGTGCAACCTTTACTGTTGCTTCATCCGTTACGCGAAGTCCGTTTATGAATTTACTTTCAATATTATGCTGTTTCAGTTCCGCTGTTATATCAGGGCCGCCGCCATGTACAAGAATGGGGTTTGCACCGATATATTTAAGAAGAATAATATCTTCCATTACAGAGTTTTTAAGGTCTTCGTTTATCATAGCGTTTCCGCCATATTTAACAACGATTGTTTTTCCTCTGATTTTCTGTATATAAGGCAATGCTTCAACAAGTATGCCCGCTTTTTTAATGAGATGTTCCATTTCTCTTTCCATATTCATTCTCCTTACATATAGAATCCGCTCGTTTTAAGACCTGTTGTTTCGTCAAGGCCGAACATAATGTTCATGTTCTGAACTGCCTGACCTGCCGCACCTTTGATAAGGTTATCCACACAGGACACAACAATTACTCTGTTAAGACGTTTATCAACTGCTATACCTATATCAACAAAATTTGAACCAGCAACGTGGTTGCTTTCAGGAAGACCGTCTTCGTATACTCTTACAAAAGTTTCATCTTTATAGAATTCTTTATAAATTTCAACAATTTCAGATGCCGGCATATATTCTTTAAGGTTTGCATAGCATGTTGCAAAAATGCCGCGTTTCATAGGAACAAGATGCAGTGTGAATGAAAGTGTGATTTTCTCACCCGCAAGGTTTGAAAGCTCCTGTTCAATTTCCGATGTATGACGATGTGTTGCAATTTTATATGCTTTCATATTTTCTGTACATTCACAGAAATGATAGTCAATTGCAAGCCCCCTGCCTGCGCCGGATACGCCGGATTTTGCATCGATTATGATATTATCGGTTTTACATACTTTCTTTGCAAGAAGAGGTGCAAGACCGAGTATTGAACATGTTGTATAGCATCCGGGGTTTCCGATGATATTTGTTGTTTTTATTTTTTCTCTGTGCAGTTCAGGAAGCCCGTATACTGCTTTTTCAAGAATTTCCGGTGCCGGATGAGTTTGTCCGTACCACTCTTCATAAACTTTTATATCATCATATCTGAAGTCACCGCTGAGGTCAATAATTTTTAGACCTTTATTATAAAGCGGCGGAATTACCTCTTTTGATGCGCCGTGCGGAAGTGCAGTAAACACAACATCGCACAGCTGCGCTGCCGTTTCGTTTGAAAGGTCACTGCAAACAAGATCGCAAACGCCTTTAAGGTGAGGATAAACCTCCGATATTTTTTTGCCCACATAGCTGTGTGAAACAATATATGTTATTTCAACATCAGGATGATTTGACAGAAGTCTTACAAGCTCAACTCCCGCATATCCTGTTGCGCCAAGAACACCGACACGAATTTTATTCATAACTAACCTCCGAAAGTGTATTATTTACATAATAAATAATAATACCATATTTTACCCAAAAATTCAAGCTATATTTAGAAAAAAGTGTATAAAAATTAGAATTTTGGCGAGAATAAATTCGGAAAAATTTATATTTCTCAAAGGAATTGGTAAATTTTTACAGAATAATATAATATTGGTAAATATTGGA
>JAFVVU010000175.1 GCA_017502065.1 Clostridia bacterium
ACTGCAGAAAATTCTGCAAATATACGCGAGTATTATTCTTGAATTTTCTTTGTCTTCCATCAAAATTTAAAGGTTTTAAACTCTTCGACCTTAAACGCAGGAAAATTTTATATAATTGGAATGCGAAGGACGAAGCAAGGCTGACGCCTTGCAAGGACGACAAATTACAAGAATGAAAATTTAACAAGTTTAAGGCTTATGGGGCTCGATTCCCCTCGGCTTTGGAGGTATAAATTATGGCTACAGCACTTAAAATTACAGATACAATCCTTCGTGACGCACATCAGTCACAGGCAGCAACACGTATGCGTATTGAAGATATGCTTCCCGCCTGCGAAATTCTTGACAAGGTTGGATACTGGTCCCTCGAATGCTGGGGCGGCGCAACCTTTGATGCTTGCATGCGTTTCTTGAACGAAGACCCATGGGAAAGACTCCGCGCACTCAAAAAAGCAATGCCGAACACAAAACTGCAGATGCTTTTCCGCGGTCAGAACATCCTTGGATATAAACACTATGCAGACGACGTTGTTGAACAGTTCTGCAAAAAATCAATCGAAAACGGTATCGACGTTGTAAGAATTTTTGATGCTCTCAACGATCCGCGCAACCTCGAATCCGCAATCAAATTCGTTAAACATTACGGCGGCATGTGTGAAGCTGCAATCAGCTACACAACAAGCCCTGTTCATAACGAGGATTATTTCGTAAAACTTGCTTCCGAGCTTGAAAAAATGGGCGCTGATACAATCTGTATCAAGGATATGGCAAACCTTCTTCTCCCTTATGATGCATACAGCCTTGTTAAAAAGCTCAAAGAAAACATATCTGTTCCGATTCACCTGCACACACATAATACAGCAGGTACAGGCGATATGACAAACCTTATGGCTGCTCAGGCAGGCGTTGATATTGTTGACTGTGCACTTTCACCAATGGCAAACGGTACAGCTAACCCGTCAACAGAAGCAATGGTTGCAACACTTAAAGGAACTGACCGTGATACAGGTCTTGACCTTGTAACATTAAGCAAAGCAGCTGCTCATTTCCGTTCTGTTGCTGATAAAATGAAAGCCGCAGGCACACTTGACCCGAAAGTGCTTAACGTTGACCCGAACGCACTTTTATACCAGGTACCGGGCGGAATGCTTTCAAACCTTATTTCTCAGCTCAAACAGCAGAACGCTGAAGATAAATATTACGAAGTTCTTGCGGAAGTACCGAGAGTTCGTGAAGATTTCGGCTATCCGCCGCTTGTAACTCCAACAAGCCAGATTGTTGGTACACAGGCAGTTCTTAACGTGCTTATGGGAAGATACAAAATGATTTCAAAAGAATCAAAAGGTCTTCTCCGTGGTGAATACGGCAGACTTCCGGGAACAGTTAATGAAGAGGTAAGAAAGCTTGCTATCGGCGACGATGAGGTTATTACCTGCAGACCTGCAGACCTTATCGATCCTGAGCTTGAAAAATACCGTCAGGAAACAAAGGATTTTGCAAAATCCGAAGAAGACGTGCTCAGCTACGCACTCTTCCCGCAGGTTGCAAAAAAATTCTTTGATGCAAGAGATAATGCTCCGGCAGAGGCTTCAAAAGCTGAAAACGGTGTAAGAACTCTTTATATTGAATATTAATTCTGATAACAAAAACCCCGAACCAATCGGTTCGGGGTTTTCTTTTTATATATCACTTTATTTCAAGCATTTCATCGTATTTACGTTCCATTTCGGAAAGAAGTTTCAAAAGGTTTGCCGCACGCTCCATATTATGGCCCGGCTTACGGATATTGAAATAAACGTCGCCGTTAACGTGGTCACCAAGGAAACGGATTGCACATTCATATGTAAGCACCTTTGATGAAAGTGCAAATCTTGAAATTTCCTCCTGTGTAAGGCAGTCGCCCACTCCGTCAATAAATCCTTTTACAAACGCCTTGTAATAATCAAGGTCGATTGTTACATTGTCAAGATTGGTATCCTCTTCATCGGTTGATGCCGCACCGGAACGAACCATATCACCGAAATCATAAAGTGTTGTTGCCGGCATTACAGTATCAAGGTCGATTACACAAAGACCTTCGTTTGTCTTTTTATCAAACAGAATATTATTGATTTTTGTATCGTTATGTGTAACGCGAAGCGGCAGTACTCCCGATTCAAGCGCATCTGTAAGGGAATTTGCAAGATAGGATTCTTTTTCCGCATATTCAATAAGGTCTTTAACCTCAGCCGCACGTCCGTACGGGTCGGCTTTTATTATTTCTTCAAAGGTTTCAAACCTCTTTGCTGTATGGTGGAAATCCGGAATTGTTTCATAAAGCTCATCGGCATTGAAATCCGCAAGTCTTTTCTGGAAAATACCAAAGGTTTTCGCAACCTTGTATGCCATTTCGGTGTTACCAGATGTCTGCAGTGTGTTTACATCGTCAATAAATTCATAAGCTCTGTAAACATCTTCCCCGTCGTAATAAAGATATTCTCCGTTTTCTGTCTGAGCAAAGGTAAGTGTTTCCCTTGACGGGTCACCACCCTCTGCAATAATCTTTTCTTTAAGATGAGAAGTTACTTTCACAATATTACTCATAACCTGTTCCGGTTTTTTGAATATATTTGTGTTAAGCTTCTGCATTGTATATTTTTTATTTTCTGTTGTAACAAGAAACGTAGAGTTTATATTACCTATTCCAAGCGGTGCACAGTCAAGCACTTTCCCGTCTAAAACAAATTTTTCAGCAATAGCTTTCATGTTCCCCATCAAAACCACCCTTATCCGTGTAATTATTCTTTCTCTATTATATCATATCCTGTAAAAAAGTAAAGCATTTTTTCATAATAAAAGAATATATATTATAGTGGACAAATCCCGCAATCTTACGGAGGAAATATGAAAACAAAAAAACTTATCGTCTGTCTTACCGTCACAGCACTAATAATTGCTGTTTTATATACAAGTATAATAACCGTTACAACCCGTATCCGTCCGTATATTTTTTCATATACTGTTCTTGGCGTTTCCGCAAATTCCGACGGCACATACTCTCCTCACGTCTATAAAACAGACGGCATTTATAAAATTCTCGGCAGCGTCATCGACTTTTGCCTTGGCGGAAATCCGTTTGACGGCAGTATAATCTCGTCTGTATCGGGCAATTTCCCGCAGGACGCTGAAAAACCTACGGTCATTAAAGAATCAGAAATTCTTCCACCGCCGTCCGATGATGCCACCGTTCGCACAATAAACCCACTGGGTGGCGGAATACGTCTTAATGAAAAAATAAGTATCAACAACGAAACCAAGTATAAGCTTGATACCGCATCTCTCATAAATGGCGAAAAGCCTTTTGAAACCAAAGGGTCTCCTCAGGTGCTTATTGTGCATACACATACAACCGAAAGTTACTGCCCCACGGAAAAGGTAAACTATTCATTCACAAGTGAGGACCGCACCACCGACACAAATTACAATATGGTCCGTATCGGGCGCGAGGTTGCCGATGAGCTGAAAAACCGTGGCATCGGCGTAGTTCATATTACCGATTTGTATGACCATCCCGAATATGACAACTCTTATTCCCGTTCGTGCAAAGCCGTGGAGCAGGCACTTGAACAATATCCGGATATAAAAATCGTGCTTGACCTGCACCGCGATGCAATAACAACCGAAGATGGCGAAAAAACCAAAGTTGTAACGGAAATAAACGGCGAAAGCGTTGCTCAGGTTATGGTTGTCGTCGGCACTGACGAACTCGGACTTAAACACGATAACTGGGAAACCAACCTGAAATATGCCGTGAATCTTCAGCGCGAGTTTTTGAAAATAAACGAAAACTTCGCACGTCCCATAAACCTTCGCACATCACGGTTTAACGGCCATACCGCCCCAGGCGCAGTTATTATCGAAGTCGGCGCCGCAGGAAATAATATTGAAGAAGCTCTCGCCTCTTGCAAATATATTGCCGAAGCGGTTGCAGGCACAATATAAAAGCCCGCGCTATGCACGGGCTTCTTATTATTTGCCTTCTTTTAAAATATCTCTGATTTCTGTAAGAAGAACTTCTGTTTTGTCCGGTTCCGGAGGAGCTGCAGGAGCTTCCTGTTCTTTTCTTTTGAATTTACCCATAAGTTTGATAACAAAGAACATGCTGAGTGCAATAATAAGGAAATCGATAATGTTCTGAAGAAACATTCCGTATTTGAGAGCAATTGCACTTCCGTCAGCATTTGCACCTACTGTTACAGCAAGATCCACAATGTTGATTTTCCCTGTAAGCATGCTGATTGCCGGCATGATAATGTCATTTACAAGTGATGTAACGATTTTTCCGAACGCGCCACCGATGATAACACCGACAGCCATGTCGATTACGTTGCCTTTCATGGCAAACGCCTTGAATTCTTTAATAAATTTCATATTCTTTACCCCTTTTTCAAAAAATGTCGGATTTTATACAATCATTTTACTACAATAAATTCCCATTGTCAATATATCCACTTGACAAAACAAAGCTCCGTGTGGTAAAATATCCTTTGTAATTTGCATACGGAGAAGTGTCGAAGTGGGGCAAAAGCTCATAACGGAGCGGACTCGAAATCCCCTCGGTTACACTGTAACTGTACCCCTACAAATGGCTTAACCGTGCGGGTTTAAGCGAGGTTCAAACCTTGTTTTTACACCCTTATCTAGCGGTTTATCTAGCCATTTCTAACATTTTTCTAACAAAATTTTATAATTTGCTCAGTTTTTTCTCCGTCAAATCGGAGTTCAAACATACACACGG
>JAFVVU010000176.1 GCA_017502065.1 Clostridia bacterium
AAGCACAGCAAGTGTATCCCCTGCCTTCAGCTTCGGCATTTTTATATCCTTTATGAGAAGGTCGCCCGATTCACAGCACTTGCCTGCGATTGTAACCACCTCTTCGGCTTTCGCCAGCGGATTATTTGCAAGAAGCGCATGGTACTGCGAGCCGTACATAATGAATCTCGGGTTATCAGCCATACCACCGTCAACCGACACATATGTACGAACATTCGGGATTTCTTTAACGCCGCCTATATTATATAAGGTAGTACCTGCAGATGCAACAATCGATCTGCCTGGTTCCATAAGAATTTTCGGCATTGCAATTCCTTTTTCTGCCGCCACCTTTTTAACAACCTTCGAAACCGCTTCGATATAAGCATCATAATCAATTGGATTATCCTCCGGAACATATTTGATTCCGTATCCTCCGCCGAGGTTCATTTGTTCAATTTCGATACCTTCAGATTTAAGGTCGGAAATAAATCCCATCATAACGCTTGCTGCATGTTCAAATGGCTCAATATCAAAAATCTGCGAGCCGATATGGCAATGCACACCGACAATATTCAGGTTTTTCATCTGCTTTGCAGTTTTATAGGCTTCCATTGCCTCGCCGGTTTCAAGAGCAACACCGAATTTGGAATCAATTTGCCCCGTCATTACAAACTCGTGTGTATGAGCATCAATACCGGGTTTGATTCGGAACATTATATCCACGATTTTGCCTTTCTTTTCGGCAATAGCGTTTAATTTTTCAAGTTCAAAAATATTATCAACAACAATGGTACCAACACCACTGTCAACCGCAAGATTAAGCTCGTCTTCGGTTT
Organism: Clostridia bacterium; assembly: GCA_017502065.1. Classification (GTDB taxonomy): domain Bacteria; phylum Bacillota; class Clostridia; order RUG12999; family RUG12999; genus RGIG4103. The sequence continues at coordinate 819 of JAFVVU010000176.1, forward strand.
TGTTATTTCCATGGAAATATACCTTATCCATTGGAAAATCCGCTTTGATTGCAGTATAAAGCTCACCGCCCGATACCACATCAAGACCGAAGCCCTCTTCTTTTACGATTTTCACCATACGTTTGCAGGAAAAGGCTTTGCTTGCATAAAGCACAAGCCCGTTTCCGCCGTAGTGTTTATCCATTGCATTTTTATATATTCTGCAGTTTTTGCGGATGAGGTCCTCGTCCATTACATAAACCGGTGTGCCATACTCTTTTACTATATCAAGAGCATTTGCACCTCCGATGCAAAGAACGCCGTTTTCATCTACGCTTAAACTTTCGGATACAAACACGTTATCCACTCCTTATTTGAAGTATTTTACGCCCGATTCAAATATAGGCTGATTTTTGTTACCCGGAACGTTTTTATAAAGGCTGTCGCCTGTTCTTTCGCTGTGTCCCATTTTACCAAATACACGTCCGTCGGCGCTGAAGATACCTTCAACCGCATGAACAGAACCGTTCGGGTTATATTTTATATCATATGTCGGATTGCCGTTATCATCAACGTATCTTGTAGCAATCTGACCATTTGCGGCAAGCTTCTGATAAAGCTGCTCACTACATACAAACTTACCTTCACCGTGAGAAATTGCAATTCTGTGAATATCTCCAACTTCGCAGCAGCTCATCCACGGAGATTTAACGGATGCAACCTTTGTATTTACAAGACAGGATGCGTGACGTCCTATATTGTTATAGGTAAGTGTCGGGCATTCGTCTGTAAGATCGGTGATTTCGCCGTACGGTACAAGACCGAGTTTTATAAGTGCCTGGAAACCGTTACAGATACCGAGCATAAGACCGTCACGATGTTTAAGAAGGTCGTTAACCGCTTCTTTGATATACGGATTTCTGAACGCTGCGGCAATGAATTTACCTGAACCATCGGGTTCGTCACCGCCGGAGAATCCGCCCGGAAGCATTACTATCTGTGATTTTGAAATTTCGTCTGCAATATGTTTAAGTGAATATTCAATGTCCGCACCTGAAAGGTTTTTAACAACAAATATTTCAGCTGTTGCGCCTGCTTTTTCAAATGCCTTTGCGCTGTCATATTCGCAGTTTGTTCCCGGGAATACCGGAATGAATACACGCGGACGCGCGATACCGTGCGGATTTATTGATACTCTGATGTCGCAGGTTGTATCATCACATGCCGGTTTTTCCATTGCTGTATCTGTCGGGAATACCTTTTCAAGAGGTGCTCTCCATCGAGCGATAAGCTCATCAATATCATATGCTTTTTCAAGTACGATTTTGTTATCTCCGGTTGTAGCACCCAAAGCTGTAGCATCAACATCGCCGTCAACTTCAAGGATGAAGCTGCCGTATGCCGGAGCATACAAATCTTCGGCGAAATCAGCGTCAAGCTTAAATCCGATTTTGTTACCAAACGCCATTTTTGCAATTGCCGGAGCAATTCCGCCTGCGCCCACTGTCATTGCAGAAAGCACTTTATTGTTTTCGATAAGGTTTGCAACAATATCATAATTTTTCTTAAGGTCGTCAAAATCAATTGTATAATCGTCATTAACTTTTGTTTTGATATATACAACCTTGCTGCCCTGTTTTTTGAATTCGTTGGAAACAACCTTGCCTGCATTAACTGTTGTTACTGCAAATGCCGCAAGTGTCGGCGGTACATCAATATCTTTAAATGTACCGGACATACTGTCCTTACCGCCGATTGCCGCAATACCGAGCTGCATCTGTGATTCGTATGCACCAAGGAGAGCCGCAAGAGGTTTACCCCAACGGGTCGGGTTATCGCCAAGACGTTCAAAATATTCCTGAAGTGTAAGGTATGCATCCTGGTATTTACCGCCGGCAGCAACAATTTTACTTACCGCATGTACTATTGAATACATACTGCCGTGGTATGGGCTCCAGGTTGCAAGGTCGGGGTCAAGACCGTACGCCATAAGAGATGCTGTTGTGGTGTTTCCGCCAAGAACAGGCAGTTTTGCCGCCATAGCATCTGCCGGAGTAAGCTGATGCTTACCACCAAACGGCATAAGCACGGTGTTTGCACCGATTGTGGAGTCAAACATTTCGATAAGTCCTTTTTTGGAGCACTGATTGAGGTCTTCAAGTGCACTGAAAAGGTCCTCGTGTTTTTTATATTCATATTTTCCGTTTACGCCGGAAACTGCAACTTTTGTGTTTTTCGGAGCACCGTTTGATGATAAGAATTCTCTTGAAACGTTAACAATGCTGTTACCTCTCCAAACCATTACAAGGCGTGGGTCTTCAGTAACTCTTGCAACGATTGTGGCTTCAAGGTTTTCTTTTGCCGCTTCAGCAATGAAAGCCTGTGCATTTTTTTCTTCAACAACAACAGCCATTCTTTCCTGAGATTCGGAAATTGCAAGCTCTGTTCCGTCAAGACCTTCGTACTTTTTCGGAACACTGTCGAGGTTTATATAAAGACCGTCAGCAAGCTCACCGATTGCAACGGATACACCGCCGGCACCAAAGTCGTTACATCTTTTAATCATAAGAGTAACGTCCTGATTTCTGAACAATCTCTGGATTTTTCTTTCGATAGGCGGATTACCCTTCTGCACTTCCGCACCGCAGGTTTCAAGAGATTCTTCAGTATGAGCTTTTGAAGAACCTGTTGCACCACCGCAGCCGTCACGACATGTTTTACCGCCAAGAAGGATTACAAGGTCGCCGTCTTCCGGAACTTCACGGCGAACTGCACTTTTCGGACAAGCGCCGATTACCGCACCGATTTCAAGACGTTTTGCAACATAACCTTCGTTATAAACTTCGTCAACAAGACCTGTTGCAAGACCAATCTGATTACCGTATGAGCTGTAACC
>JAFVVU010000177.1 GCA_017502065.1 Clostridia bacterium
ATATGAAAAGCACATTTATGAAATTTTCTTATCTTTGTAAGTTTGTCATATGAAGTATCCATTTTTTCACCCGAATAAATTATATAACTAAGGCTTAGCTTTGTCAAATATTAGAGTATAAAATAGTATATAAGTCCGACAATAACAGAAGAAAGTGTTCCGTACACAAGTACGGGACCTGCAATTTTAAACATCTGTGCACCCACGCCAAGAACAAGCCCTTCGCTTTTGTGTTCAATAGCAGGCGAAACAATGGAATTTGCAAAACCGGTAATAGGTACAGCAGTACCTGCACCGCCGTGTTTGCCAAGCTTGTCGTATACACCAATACCGGTAAGAAGCGCACCTAAAAAAATCATTGTTATTGATGTGAGTGCCGATGCCTGAAGTTCGGTAACTTCTGTTGAATTAAGGAAAAACTGACGGACAAATTCACCTATAAGACAAATAGTGCCTCCAAACAAAAAGGCTTTCGGGAAGGTTTTATATACTTTTGATTTTGGAGATTTTTCTTTCACAAGTTTACTGTATTCTTTGTTATTCATATTAACACCTCGCTGTTATTTTTAACATACAAAACTAAAAAATACATTGATTGACATAATATTTTTATTATGTTATAATTGACGCATGCAAAATTTTGTAAAACAAAATTTTAAAGAGCAATTGCTCTTTCGTGCTCTTTTGAGCACTGCGCCAATTGACGGCGTCGTAAAAATGCCCTTGCAAGCAAGCATTTTTACTCCTGGTAGAATTATATATTTTTAGCAAAAACACAAGGGGATGTAATAATGGACATAAAAAAGCAGTCACTTAAAAAACATTATGAATGGAAAGGTAAGCTTGAAATAGTTTCAAGAACACCGGTTAAAAATAAAGAGCAGCTTTCTCTTGCATACACACCGGGTGTTGCAGAACCTTGCCTTGAGATAAATAAAGATTATAACAAATCATTTGAGCTTACACGTCGCTGGAACACAGTTGCCGTTGTTACGGACGGAACGGCAGTCCTCGGGCTTGGTGATATCGGTCCGGAAGCCGGAATGCCGGTTATGGAAGGTAAATGCGTGCTGTTCAAAGAATTTGCCGATGTTGATGCATTTCCGATATGTATAAGAAGTAAAGATGTTGATGAAATTGTTCGTACTGTGTATCTTATTTCAGGAGGCTTTGGCGGAATAAACCTTGAAGATATTGCCGCTCCGAGATGCTTTGAAATAGAACGAAAGCTTAAAGAAATCTGTGATATTCCCGTATTTCACGATGACCAGCACGGAACAGCAATTGTTGTTGGTGCGGCGGCACTTAATGCACTTAAAGTGGTTAAAAAAGATATAAAAAGCATAAAGTGTGTAATAAACGGAGCAGGCTCTGCAGGTATTGCAATTGCAAAGCATCTTCTCCGTCTTGGAATGGAAAATATAATTATGTGCGATAAATTCGGCATAATAAAAGAAGGTATGGACGGACTTAATCCGGCACATGAGGAGATGAGTAAGCTTACCAATAAAGATAAGATAAGCGGAAATCTTGCGGATGCAATGAAAGGTGCAGACTTGTTTGTTGGTGTTTCTGCTCCGGGAATCGTATCAAAAGAAATGGTTAAATCAATGGCAAAGGATGCAATAGCATTCCCGATGGCAAATCCCACACCAGAAATTTTCCCCGACGAAGCAAAAGAAGCGGGAGCAAGAATTGTTGGAACGGGCAGATCCGATTTCCCGAACCAGATAAACAATGTTGTTGCATTCCCGGGCATTTTCCGTGGTGCGCTTGATGTACGTGCGTCCGAAATAAATGACGAAATGAAAATGGCGGCATCCTATGCAATAGCATCGCTTGTGTCAGACGAAGAATTAAACGACGAGTATATACTTCCGTTTGCGTTTGATGAAAGAATCGGCAAAACTGTTGCAAAAGCTGTGGCAGATGCCGCAAAGGCAACAAATGTTGCAAGAATATAGTGAGGTTATAATGGAACTTTTAAACAGAATTTGTGAAATTGGCGGGCTTTCCGGTTTTGAATATAAAGGAAACGGCAAGCTTGAAAAAATATTTAAAGAGTATCTTGAAGACGTATTTATTGACCCCGTCGGCAATGTATACGGTTATGTGCGATGTGGCAAAAACGATGCACCTGTTATAATGCTTGAAGCGCATTTTGATACAATTGGTCTTATGGTAAAGACAATTGAAAAAGGCGGATTTTTAAGGGTTGTATCACTTGGCGGAGTTGATTCAAGAATTCTGCCCGGCTCGGAAGTTATTGTTGACGGCAAGGAAGAAATTTTTGGTATAATAGGCGTAAAACCTCCGCACATCCTTACTGCCGAAGAACGTGAAAAAGGCATTAAACTTGAAGATATTCTTATTGATACGGGTTTTGCGGATGAAGAGCTTGAAAAGCTTGTCCGTGTAGGTGACCCGATAAGAATAAAGACGAAACATACACTTCTGGGAGAGAATAAATTCTGCGGTGGCGGACTTGATGACCGTGCCGGTATTTATGCAATTTTAAAAGCGGCAATAGCGGCTAAAAATGAAAAACTTGGATTTGATATTTGTGTTGTTGGTGCAACAACGGAAGAAGTAAGCAGAATGGGCGCACTTTGTGCCGCATCGCGCATAAACCCTGATGTTGCCGTGATTGTAGATGTAACACATGGCACAACACCGGACGGGGAAGCATTGCGTAGCCGTGAGCTTGGCAAAGGTGCAGTTATTGCACTTGGTCCCAACCTTGACCGTGAAAAAACAGAAGCACTCATTAATGTATTAAAATCCAAAGAAATAAAATATCAGATTGAGGTTGAAGGTGGAGATACAGGAACTGATGCGTGGGTAGTACAGACTGCAAACGAAGGCGTACCGTGTATTCTTGTTTC
>JAFVVU010000178.1 GCA_017502065.1 Clostridia bacterium
AAAAACCGTTCTGTACGCTAATGATACGGGCGCTGTTTTTGTTGATGATGCAGAGGAATATCTTAAGAAAAACAACATCGTTTTTGATATGATCAGTCTTGACTGTACCTACGTTGAATTTGTTGTTTCGGACGGGAACGGTCACATGGGGATTGAAAATAATAAAAGTGCAGTAAAACGCCTTAAAGAAATCGGCGCGATAACCGAAAAAACACAGATTTTCATTAACCATTTTTCGCATTTTAATGAGCCGTTCCAGGATTTTCTTGAAGATTTGGCAAAACCACTTGGTTTTGACGTTGCTTACGACGGACTGGAAATTGAAATATAAAGATTTTGCCGAATGGGACTCTTCCCCATTCGGCTTTGTTTATTGTACTGAAAACAGCCATTTTAAGTACAATTTGTGCTTTTCACTTGTTTCTTTGTGTATTTTCAACAAAAAACGTCATAAAAAATTTTTATTTCTTATAAAGAAAAAATGAAAAAATCTATAGCTTTTTCATTCGAAACGTGTTATAATATTGTATAATGCAAATTGTATACAATCTTTTTTGTATGCTCGTTTGTGAAATATTTAACAATTTTAATTTCTGTATGAAATTATAATAAACAGGAGGAAAAAATATGGCTACTAAAAAAATTCCTGCATTTAAAGGAACTAAAGAACAGGAAGCTCAGCTTATGAAAGTTATTGCTGAACACAAGGGTACGGACGGCGCACTTATTCCCGTACTTCACGAAGCACAGGACATATACGGCTATCTTCCTATTGAAGTGCAGAAAATGGTTTCAGAAGGACTTGGCGTATCTCTTGCTGAAATCTACGGCGTTGCAACTTTCTATGCAAGATTTACTCTTGAACCGAAGGGTGAACATCATATCGGTGTTTGTCTTGGTACAGCTTGCTATGTTAAAGGCAGCGGTAAAATCCTTGAAAAGATTTCCAAAGCTCTTAACCTTGAAGTTGGCGGATGCACAGAAGACGGCAAATTCTCTCTTGAAGCAACACGTTGCATCGGTGCCTGCGGTCTTGCTCCGGTTTTGACAGTTGGAGAAGAAGTTTACGGCAGACTTACCGAAAACGACGTTGACGACATCCTTGCAAAATATATGTAAGATTAATTACAAGGGGCGAAACAAGATGAAATTATCTGAAGTTAAAGCTATTCTTAATGCTGAATTTCTGGCAGCTGAAACAGATGACCTTAACATCAATACCGCCTGCGGATGTGACCTTATGAGTGACGTTCTGGCTTTTGTAAAAGACCAGTCGCTGCTTCTTACGGGGCTTATAAACGCGCAGGTTATCCGAACTGCTGAAATGATGGATATTGTTGCAGTATGTTTTGTTCGCGGAAAAAGACCGCCGGAGGATGTTATTGAGCTTGCCAAAAAAAGCGGTATTGCGGTTCTTACAACCGAGTATCCTCTTTATACTGCTTGCGGAAAGCTTTATGAAAAAGGTTTGGGAGGTCGCGGCAGTGCTCAAACATTATGAGATATCGGGCACTGATTTTTCGGCAGCAGGCGAAGCGTCAAGTAATTTCAAGCTGATTCTGAAACAACTCGGGCTTCCTGCGGATATAGTTCGAAAAGTTGCAATTTCCATGTACGAAGCGGAAATTAACACCGTAATTCATGGCGGCGGCGGAACTTGCGACGCTGAAATATCAGATAAAAGTATTGTAATAAGCTTTAATGACAACGGTCCCGGAATAAAAGATATAGACCTTGCAATGAAGGAAGGGTATTCAACCGCAACGGACACAGTTCGCGAACTTGGGTTCGGAGCAGGAATGGGCCTTCCAAATATGAAAAAATATGCTGATGACCTTCAGATAAAAACCACACCCGGAAAAGGAACAACTGTAGTACTGACCATCAATCTGTGAGGTGATAACCATGCCGTATTTTCATTCTGTAACACTTGATCAAAACAAATGTCACGGATGCACCAACTGTATTAAAAGATGCCCTACCGAAGCCATAAGGGTTCGCGGGGGAAAAGCAAAAATTATTAAAGATCGTTGTATTGACTGTGGCGAGTGTATAAGAATTTGCCCGTATCACGCAAAACAGGCAAAAACAGATTCTTTTGATATGCTTAAAAAATTCAAGCACACAGTTGCCATGCCCGCTCCGGCACTTTACGGACAGTTTAAAGATGTTACTGATGTAAACAAAATCCTTACGGCATTGAAACAGATTGGGTTTGACGATGTTTTTGAAGTGGCACGCGGTGCGGAAATAGTGGCAGCAGCCACCCGCAAAATGATAGAAACAGGAACCCTTTCAAAACCCATTATAAGCTCTGCCTGTCCGGCAGTTTTAAGGCTTATACGTGTAAGGTTCCCCGATCTTATAAAAAATATTCTTCCAATCTGCTCCCCTATGGAAGCAGCGGCAATGGAAGCAAGACGCGAAGCCATTCTAAAAACCGGACTTAAAAGTGAGGATATTGGAATTTTCTTTATATCTCCGTGTCCAGCAAAGGTAACCAGCATAAAATCTCCACTGCTAAGAGATAAATCGGAAGTAAACGGCGCAATTTCGGTTGCCGATGTTTATATGAAGATTTGTAATATTGTTAAAACGCTAAACAATCCCGAACAGCTTGCAAAGGCAGGTCTTGAAGGAGTTTCGTGGGCACGAAGCGGTGGCGAGTGTAAATCTACACATACAATTATAAATATTGCCGTTGACGGTATTGGAGAGGTTATAAAAGTCCTTGAGGAAATAGAAAACGGCAACCTTGACGACATAGATTTTGTAGAACTACTTGCTTGTGACGGCGGTTGTGTAGGCGGTCCTCTTACTGTGGAAAACAGTTATGTTTGTTCAAACCGCATAAGGAATATGATTAGTCTTGACCCCGAAACCAAGCCTCTTGAAAATTTAAACGAAAGCTGTTTTTTATGGAAAAGGACGCTTGAGCCTGCCCAGACAATGCAGCTTGCGGATAATTTTGAAGAAGCAATGCAAAAACTTGAACGTATTGACAAGATTTGGGGTACTATGCCAAAACTTGACTGCGGCTCTTGCGGAGCACCTTCGTGCAAAGCACTTGCGGAAGATATTGTTAACGGATTTGCAACTGAAAATGACTGCATTTTCAAAATGCGCGAAAGAGTTCAGAATCTTGCAAAAGAACTGTTTGACCTTGAATCCAGCCCCAGAGGGACAGATACCGAGGATTCAAGACCCGATTGATTATATTAAAAGGTTGTGAGAAAATGAAAGTTTCAGAACTTGCAAAAGCACTTGACCTTAAGGTAATTACCGACAAAGGTTTTGCTGACAGAGAAATCAAAAGCTGTTATGTGGGAGACCTTTTAAGCTGGGTTATGGGGCGTGCCGGGCAGGACTCGGTATGGATTACCATTATGAGTAATGTTAATATAGTCGCTGTTGCGGCACTTGTAGATATGGCTTGTATACTTCTTGCCGAAGGTGTTGCGATTGACGAAGAGGTAATCAAAAAAGCAGACAGTCAGGGAATTATCATTCTTTCCACTGATAAAAACTCTTACGAAGCAGCGATAGCTGTCCACAAAGCAGCAGCAATATGATTTACTACGATTTTCACATACATTCTGCCCTGTCGCCTTGCGGCGATAAGGATATGACTCCCAACAACATGGTAAATATGGCTTCAATAATCGGACTTGATGCTATAGCAATTACCGACCACAACTCGGTTGGCAATGTCCGTGCGGCAATGAAGGTTGGCGAGCAGGTAGGGGTAAAGGTCCTTGCCGGTATGGAAGTTGAAACGGCAGAGGAAATTCATGTGCTTACCTTATATGAAACAATAGAGGCTGCCGAAGAAGTGGCAAAAAAGGTTTATGCCGCCCTGCCGGACATAAAAAACCGTCCGGAAATTTTCGGCAACCAGTATTATATGGATGAAAACGACAATATTGTCGGCGAGGAAGAAAAGCTGCTTATCTCCCCCACATCCATTCAGGTTGAAGATTTGGCATTGCTTGTTAAAAGTGTCGGCGGGCTTGTTTTTCCGGCACACGTTGACAGACATTCCTACAGTATTCTTACAAACCTCGGGTTTATCCCCGAAAACCTGATTATTGATGGTATTGAAATATCAAAAAAAGTCGGCGATGTAGAAGCTTATATTGAAAGCAGACCCGACCTTAAACAATACCTCTACCTCAGAAATTCCGATGCACATTATCTTACCGATATTGCAGAAAAAGATGCGTTTATTGCCGAAAACAGCATAACCGAGCTGTTTAAGCGGAGGGCAAAATGAAAGAATTATCCCTTCATATATTAGATATTGTTCAGAATTCCATAAAAGCCGGTGCAAAAAACATTGAAATCATTATAAATGAAAGCACGGCGGACAATCTGATGACCATTGAAATAAATGATAACGGCTCAGGAATGAGCAAAGAATTTTTGAAAAAAGTAAAAGACCCGTTTGTTACAACAAGGACAACCCGCAAGATGGGAATGGGTATTTCACTTTTTGAAGCTGCAGCGGTTCAGTGCGGCGGCGGACTTGACATTGAATCGGAACTTGGCGTTGGCACAAAGGTAAAAGCCAGTTTTGAGCTTATGAGTATAGACCGCGCACCGCTTGGCGATATGGCAGAAACTATGATGACCATAATTTCCGGTTCCCCCGAGCCCGAATATCTTTACCGCCACACAAAAGACGGCAAGGTGTTTGAGCTTGACACCGTACAATTAAAGGAGATTCTCGGTGATGTTCCTCTTGATATGCCCGAAGTATTATCTTGGATTACGGGTTATATAAAAGAAGGGCTTGCCGAACTCAATATATAATCTTATAATAAATTTTTGTTCAAATATTTAAGGAGGAAAAAAGGATGAAGAGTTTAGCTGAATTACAGGCAATCAGAGAAAAAATGTTAAATCAGGTTAATCTTCGTAAAGATCGTGAGGACGGAATTCGTGTTGTTGTAGGTATGGCAACATGCGGTATTGCAGCAGGCGCAAGACCGGTACTCAACGCTTTTATGTCGGAAATCGAAAAGAAAAACCTGGCAAATGTTACGGTAACACAGACAGGCTGCATAGGAATGTGCCGTCTTGAACCAATCGTTGAGGTTTATATGCCCGGCGAAGAAAAGGTAACTTATGTTAAAATGACAGAAGATAAAGTTGCACGTATTGTTACAGAGCATATAATCAATCAGAAACCGGTTAATGAATTTACAATCGGTGCTGCAGAATAATAAGGAGGCTTAAAACATGAGTAACAATTATAGAGCCCATATTCTTGTATGTGGCGGTACCGGATGTACATCCTCCGGTTCTGTTAAAATTCAGGAAGAATTTGTAAAACAGCTCACAGAAAAAGGACTTGCAGAAGAAGTTAAAGTAGTGCCCACAGGCTGTTTCGGTCTTTGCGCACTCGGTCCTATCGTTATTGTTTATCCTGAAGGTGCTTTCTACAGCATGGTTCAGATTGAAGACGTTAAGGAAATTGTTGAAGAACATATCCTTAAAGGACGTATTGTAAAACGTCTTCTCTATCAGGAAACAGTAAGCGAAGACAGTGATAACATCAAATCACTCAACGAAGTTGATTTCTACAAAAAACAGATGCGTGTAGCACTCCGTAACTGTGGTGTTATTAACCCTGAAGTTATTGAAGAATACATCGCTGTTGACGGTTATCAGGCACTTGCAAAAGTTCTTACAGAAATGACACCGGAACAGGTAATTGATGTAGTTAAAGCATCAGGTCTCCGTGGCCGTGGTGGTGCAGGCTTCTCAACAGGTATGAAATGGATGTTTACAGCAAATGCTGTAGGCGACCAGAAATATGTTGCATGTAACGCCGACGAAGGCGACCCGGGTGCATTTATGGACCGTTCAATCCTTGAAGGCGACCCGCATACAGTTATTGAAGCTATGGCTATTGCTGCATATGCAGTTGGCGCAGACAAAGGTTTCATCTACATCCGTGCCGAATATCCTATAGCTGTTAACAGACTCCAGATTGCTATCGACCAAGCTAAAGAAAACGGCCTCCTCGGTAAAGATATATTCGGAACAGGCTTCAACTTTGACCTTGAAATCCGTCTTGGTGCGGGTGCGTTCGTATGTGGTGAAGAAACAGCGCTTATGAACTCTATCGAAGGTAAACGTGGCGAACCGCGTCCGCGTCCTCCGTTCCCGGCAGTTAAAGGTTTATTTGCAAAACCGACACTTCTTAACAACGTTGAAACCTATGCAAACATCCCCGTTATTATCAATAATGGAGCAGAGTGGTTCCAGAAAATAGGTACAGAAAAGAGCAAAGGAACAAAAGTTTTTGCTCTCGGCGGAAAAATCAACAACACAGGTCTTGTTGAAGTTCCTATGGGAACAACACTCCGTGAAATCATTCAAGAAATCGGCGGCGGCATCCCGAACGGCAAAAAGTTCAAAGCTGCGCAGACAGGTGGTCCTTCAGGCGGATGTATTCCGATTGAACACATCGACACACCGATTGACTACGATTCACTTATGAGCATCGGT
>JAFVVU010000179.1 GCA_017502065.1 Clostridia bacterium
ATACCTTCTTCATCTGCTTCATATTTGATTAAGAAAGTAATTTCAGGATCATATTTCTGGTTTGCAAAATCTACACTGTCGTGAATTGTCGGATCGTTCTGTACTGCATCCATATAAGCTTTAAGTTCAGCCGCTTCTTTTGCCGGCATTGAATCCGGAATACCTTTAATCACTGTAATATGCTCTGCATCGCGTTTTGCGGAATATACAAGCTTGCTTCCCTGGAACGGTCTGAAATTGATGTGGCAGAGATACATATATTCCATTGGTTTGGATCTTAAGTTTTCTGCTTCAATATTCATATTGATAAGAGAAGAGTTTTCATAAAGTCTTGCTTCCGGCATAAATTTATAGTTTTCAACAAAGCTTTTCTTGTAATGTCTTGTGCCGCCGATTGACATAAATTTGCCGTTTTCATCCTCGCCGCACGCTATGTATGCTTCGTCATATTCAACATTCGGAATTTCACCGTGCTGCTTATGTTCACCTGTCGGAAGACCCATTGATTTGAAACCGCAGTGGTACATAAATCCGCCGTAGGTTTCAAGGAACACTGTTGAAGCTGTAGGTTCATCCATAAGTGTTTCCATTGTAAGGTCATGTCCGTGGAAATGAGCTCTCCAGATTTGCTGTCCTTTGTACGGAAGCACGATAAAATATCCGCATTCGTTTGCTATTTTGATTGCCGCAACCCCTGATTTATATGCAAATGCATATGCTTTCAGGTTGCCGTTTTCAGCAACTAATTTTTCATCTTTAGTAAAAAAAGATTTGTCAAGATAAAACTTATTCATTGTTATCCCGCCCTTTCATTTGATATAATAATTTTATCATATTGCAGGAATATTTGTCAACTTTATTTGATAATATTACCTGTTACTGTTTCGCCATTCACACCGCAAACTTCTATGTGCACTATTTGCTTTGCAATATCCCGCTCACTTTTTATTTCGGCAGGAAGATAATTTTCTGTATGCCCTTCATACAGATTATCGCCTGTTTTCCTTTCTACAAGCACAGAAAACTGTTTCCCGATACATGATTTATAAAACTCATTTTCAAGACTTGTTGCAAGGATCTGCATTTGTTCGGAGCGTGCTTTTTTATCCGGTTCCGGAACCTGATTATCCATTTTATCAGCAACAGTTCCCGGACGGCGCGAATATGCAAAAACGTGCATTTTTGCAAACCCTATTTCTTTTGCAAAACTCATACTTTCTGCAAATTCTTCCTCGGTTTCTCCGGGGAACCCTACCATTATATCGGTTGTTATTGCCGCATTTTCCCACGTTTTACGTATCGTATCAACCGCTGCTTTATATTCCGCCGGTGTGTATGTTCGTTTCATTCTCTCAAGCACTCCTGCACTTCCGCTTTGCAGTGAAATATGGAAATGAGGGCAGAGTTTAGGATACTCCCCTGCTCTTCGTACAATTTCTGTAAGGTTTTTATTGTATTCAAGCGACCCAAGACGTATTCTTTCAAGTCCGTCTATTTTATTTAGCTCAGCAAGTACATCAGCAAGTGTGATATTACCCAATTCCTTACCGTATTTTGTAATATGAATTCCGGTAAGGACAATTTCTTTATATCCGTTTCTTACAAACGATTTTGCTTCAGCTATAATTTTGTCAATCGGGCGGCTTCTTACCGGTCCGCGTGCATAAGGAATGATGCAGTAGGTACAAAAATTATCGCATCCATCCTGAATTTTCATAAATGCACGGGTTTTTCCTTTATGCGATGCAGCAGTCGGTCCTGCAAATTCCCTGCATCTCATAATATCATTCACTTTTTCAATCGTTTCTCCGCTATATGATTCAACTATTTCTACAATATTTTCTTTTTCGGTATTGCCGATTATTACATCCGCAATTTCAAGCGCCTTGACTGCCTTGGGATTGGTTTGTGAATAGCATCCTGCCACAACTATGATTGCATCCGGATTTAAGTTTCTTGCCTGTTTAATTGCTTTTCTTGACTTTCTGTCCGCAATTGCCGTTACGCTGCAGGTATTTATAATATACACGTCTGCAAAGTCGCCGAAATCAACTGTTTCGTAGCCTGCGGCTTCAAAACTTTCACGCATTGCTTCCGATTCATACTGATTAACTTTGCATCCCAAAGTAAAAAATGCTGCTTTTTTCAAGATTTTCACCTCAAATATATTAACTTTTTATCATTTATTCATAAATCACAGTGGTTTTTTTTAACATTATTGACATTGACATATCATTCACATTAGATTATAATAGAGTTATAGAAAATTTTTCTTTAGGAGGATTCTAATATGAAATCTTGTGAAATTATGCTTACATCCATCAATGATGTAAAAACTTTCGTTAATATTGTTAATAACTATGAGTTTGATGTTGACCTCGTATCAGGAAGA
>JAFVVU010000180.1 GCA_017502065.1 Clostridia bacterium
AAATGATGATTTTGTCAGGTGAAAAGAAATATGAAGAAAGAGCATAACATATTAGTTGCATTTATTTTAAATCTTGTTTTTTCGGTTTTTGAATTCTTTGGCGGCGTTTTTACGGGAAGCGTTGCAATCATGTCTGATGCACTGCACGACGCAGGCGATGCCGCAAGCATTGGAATTTCGTATTTTCTTGAAAAAAAGAGCAAAAAAGGACCGGATGAAACATATACCTACGGATACATGCGCTATTCGGTTATCGGCAGTGTAATAACCACACTTGTGCTGCTTTTTGGGTCGGCGGCGGTTGTTTATAATGCTGTAAAAAGAATAATTTCCCCAATACCGATAAATTACGACGGAATGATTGTTTTTGCGCTTGTGGGCGCGGCGGTGAATTTCGTTGCCGCATATGTAACCCGCCACGGCGATTCACTTAATCAGCGCGCGGTTAATCTTCATATGCTTGAAGATGTGCTCGGCTGGATTGTGGTTCTTGTGGGTGCGGTAATAATGAGATTTACGGATATTTCTGTGATTGACCCGGTTATGTCGGTTGCCGTTGCGGTATTTATATTCATAAATGCGATTAGAAACTTAAAAGAGGCGGTTGACCTTTTCCTTGAAAAAACGCCTGCAGGCATTGATGTTCATGAGCTTGAAGAGCATATTTCTGAAATAGAGGGAGTAAAGGGTGTGCATCATATCCACGTGTGGAGCATGGACGGACATAATAATTATGCTACAATGCACGTTGTAACAAATAAGGATGCTCATGAGATAAAAGAAAAAATAAGAGCAGAGCTTAAGGAACACGGAATTGGTCATGCAACGCTTGAGCTTGAAGGGGAAAATGAGCATTGCCACGAGGAAAGCTGCAGTGTGGGAATGCATTCTCATTCGCACCATCACCACCACCATCACTAAAAAGTAATACATTTAAAGCAGAGAGGAAACTCTCTGCTTTTTTAGTTGGTATTAACTTTGATTATAATGGGTGGCATTGCGGCGTCGGCAAGAGCATCTCTGCCGGTTATTTTTTTGTACATACTTTTAAAATGGGACATATTGTGAAATCCGCACGCTTCAATAACTTCTTTTGGTGAAAAATCCGTTGTAAGAAGAAGTTCTTTTGCATTTTCACACCGCAGAAAATTTGCATATGCAACCGGGCTGTATCCGCAGGTCCGTTTGAACAAATAACTGAAATACGAAGGATGCAGATCAAAAAGCGCCGCCATATCGGAAAGACGGATTTTCTTGAATATGTTGCGGTTGATATATTTAATTATTTTTTCCATTTGATTATCGGTAAATGTGTCGTGCGCGTCAAAGCAGACGGAGTACCTTTTGTAGTTATGATTAATATGTATAAAAAGCTGTGTTGCCGCCATTTCTGATGCCGCACTATATGACGTTTCATCAAACTTCTGTATAAAATTCAAAAACAAAGCTTTCATTTTGTTGTCGGATTTTATGTGGCACACTATATCATCGCAAATGCCGTATTTTTTACAAAACTGCGGATTTATATTTATGACATAAGCAATACTGCCGCCGGGTCCTGCGCTGTGATGCAATGTACTGCCACGCCCGAAAATAATAAATTCGCCTTGCTTTACACGATATGATTTGTCGTTAAGGACATAATTTATTTCGTTTTTATGAACATAGACTATTTTTAAAAATGCATTTCGTTGCGGACGGCAATATCTGGAATATGTCGTGCCTATGTCTATGTTGTTGTTTTGATGTAAAAAACGAATATTCTCAAAAACATCAAGACAGCCTGCAGAAACGGTAAAGTCATTTTTGTTTTGCATATTATAAAGTGTATATTCAAACATAAGCATCACCTGTGGATAACCCTTAAGATTTTTGTTGACAATTTTTATGTACATTATATAATAAAATTAAGGATAAAGCAATAGGAGGAACTGAAATGAAAAAACTTTTTTCTTTAATACTGGTTATTTCTATATTATGCTCACTTTTCAGTGGATTTGCGGCACTTGCGGCAGATGACCTTGTAAAAGGCGAACTTCTTGTTAATGGCGATTTCGAGCTTTACGGAACATCATTCGGCAAATGGTCAGGTACTGCCGACAACGTTATGTTCGGTCTTGCTCACAGTGGTAACCGTTCTATGAAAGTTGCTGCTGAAAAACAGAAAATTATGACGCAGAAGGTGTATAATATTGAACCCGGTCAGGAATATACTTTTTCTGCATGGCTCTATGTAGAAGAATTGGGCGACGCCAGTGAGAGCATTGGCGGCGGTATGAAAATAGAATTCTACGGCAATGACAAACCGGCAGGAAATTCTAAATATGAATGTTTCCCCGGTGAATATGGCAAATGGACAAAATGTTCCATAGGTGCAATAGCACCTGAAGGCGCAGATACATTGGTAGCATTCCTTCGTATCGACTGCGGCGGTGTAATTTACTGGGATGATGCATCTGTTATTGGTGCAGTAAAAAGAGAAAATTATGAAGAAATTGCAAACGAACGTGATATGGCGGCATCCGCATATGCACATTCTCAGGAACTTCTTGCAAAAACATTTGCAAAAGATGAACAGACGGTAATTGCTCCTGGTGCGGTTAATGCTGTTGTTAACCCGTCTTTTGAAGAACCAAATGCAGGAGAAACCGGTGCAAAAGGCTGGGATCCGTTCCAGAGTACATGGGGACCTGTTATTTCAATTACCGACGAAGAAGCACATACAGGTCAGTACAGTGCAAAAATTACAAGTAATGCAGGCACATATAACCCGTGGATAAAACAGAATGTTAAGAGCAATTTTATTGCAGGTAAAACTTACGTACTTTCCGCATGGGTTAAAATAAAAGAAATTTTACCACTTGGTTCCGTATTTATGAAAGCGGAATTCTATGGATCGGGCGGTACATCAGGAAGCACTTTCATAAGCAGTGCGGAATCAAATAACTATCAGTTCAGTGATACTGAATGGCATCCTATGAAAATGGTATTCACAATGCCTGAAGGCGTATCAACTGCGGTAATGTACCTGCGTACATCTACAGGTGATGGCGTAATTTATTATGATGATGTTGAAATCGGACCTGCTGAATCTGCCAATGCAATGGCATTCACACCGAAATTCATCATGAACTATACAGACGTACCGAATGTTGAAACAGTAACAACAATTAACTATATCAACAAACCTATCGAATCAGGAAGCGTTGTTGAATACACAGTTAGAGATGGTGACAATGTAATTATTCAGGAAGCAGTTCCTGCAGCGGCTACAATCAACTGGTCTTTCCCGACAGAAAAACTTGCCCAGCGGGGAAAAGCATACACAATTTCAGCTGCTTACAAAGCAGCTGACGGAACTGTTATGGAAGCAACAGAACCGCAGAACATCTATCGTTATGACAGACCGACAGTATTCGACGATCAGAACAGAATTATTGTTGATGGAAAACCGCTTGACGTTGTTTTGATTTATGGTGCAAAATCACAGTTCTTCCAGGACTATGTTGATGCAGGAATAACAGTTATACGTATTGACGATATTGCTTCACCTGCCAACAGAATTGACCTTATTCCTGAATACAGACGACTTATGGATGAGGCTCACAAATACGGACTTAAAGTAATATTTGCCCTTTACGGCAGAGTTGCAGGGCATCCGTTCCAGCTTCCTACAACAAAGAAAATAATTGAAGAATTTAAAGACCATCCCGCACTTGTTGCATGGATGCTTTGTGACGAACC
>JAFVVU010000181.1 GCA_017502065.1 Clostridia bacterium
TAATTATTGAAGCTCTTGAAAAATGGAGCGAAGGTATTACATATCATCCGACATCTAACGAAGACCAGGCAGGTCCTAACAGACTTGGACCGGCATATGCGCTTTGTCTGCCGCAGTCAGGATACAAACAGGCACCACCTGAACATGCAACGGCAAAGAGCGGATGGTACTATCAGCCGTATAAGAGCATTGACAGAGGCCGTTGTTCAATACTTGGAAGAAGAATTTCCAATGAGTTAAGACGTGCAAAACAGGCACTTCAGCTCTTTAAAGACGGTGTTGAAATTCTTGAAAGAGTTCCGAATCCGAACGAAGAACTCGAAAGACTTATCAATATGGGTAAATATATCTGCCATTGCGAACAGACAATTGTTCATACAAAAGAATGGTTCATAAGAGGATCAAAGCTTCAGGTTGAACAGGATCCGAAAGTACTTATGCAGTATGTAGATGAACTTGTAGAAATTGCAAAAGCAGAAATTGAAAATGCAAAAGCATGTATCCCATATCTTGAAGTGGATTCACGTCTTGGTTGGGAACCGAGTATGGAATATATCGGTACACCGGACCGTATTGCATGGAAAGAAAAGCTCATGACATATATTTTGAACGGCGAGCTTACATGGTACAGAAAAGCAATAGAATTAGACCTTTAATAAAAGAAAAAAGCTTGGTTTTTCCAAGCTTTTTTTCTTTTAAGTATTGTATAATAAGAAAACTTATGTTATAATTTAATGTAACAGGAAAATTTTTCTTTCAATATTATTGAATGGGAAGATTAAAGAAAAGAGGTAAAACAAATGAAAGTTCCATTTAAAGTAGACTTAACAGGTAAAGTTGCCGTTGTAACAGGTGGCGGCGGCGTGCTTTGCAGCACACTCGCAGCAGCACTTGCACAGTGTGGCGCAAAAACAGCGATACTTGATTTAAGACTTGATGCAGCTGAAAAAGTTGCCGCTGACATTGTAGCTGAAGGCGGCATTGCAAAAGGTTATGCGGCAAACGTTCTTGAAATTGAAAGTCTTCAGGCTGCATACGAAGAAATCAAAAAAGATTTCGGCCCGTGCGACCTTCTTATTAACGGAGCAGGCGGTAACAACGCAAAAGGTAACACAACAAAAGAATATCTCTATCCGGAAGACATCAACAACACAGTTGAAGGCGTAAGAACATTCTTCGATCTTGATCCGGAAGGAGTATCTTTCGTATTTAACTTAAACTTTTTGGGAACACTTCTTCCTACACAGGTTTTTGCAAAAGATATGTCTGCAAAAGGTAACGGAAATATAATCAATATTTCTTCAATGAACGCATTCACACCGCTTACAAAAATTCCGGCATACAGCGGAGCAAAAGCAGCTATTTCAAACTTTACACAATGGCTTGCAGTACACTTCTCAAAAGTTGGCGTTCGTGTTAATGCAATTGCACCGGGATTCTTTATCACAAATCAGAACAGAGATTTACTTATCAATCCTGATGGTTCATTTGCACCAAGAGCAGAAAAAATATTAACAAATACACCAATGGACAGATTTGGTTCTCCGGAAGAACTTGTTGGTACAGTTCTCTGGCTTGCTGATGATGGTGCGTCCGGTTTTGTTGACGGTGTTGTAGTACCGATAGACGGCGGATTTGCTGCATACAGTGGTGTATAATTAAGGAGATATTATGGCAATAGAAATTACAACAGAAAACTTTGAAGAAGTTGTTTTGAAAAATGAAAAGCCTGTATTGGTGGATTTCTGGGCAAGCTGGTGCGGACCTTGCAAAATGCTTGCACCCGTAGTTGAAGAATTTGCCGAGCAGCAGGCCGATGTTGTTGTAGGTAAGATAGATGTCGATCAGCATCCTCTTCTTGCCAGCAAATACGGAATAATGACAATACCGACCCTTATGCTGTTTAAAGATGGGGAAATGGTTAAAAAATCAATTGGCGTTATTCCAAAAGATGCACTTGTAAAATTTGCAACTGAATAAGAACCGACCTATCAACGCAATCAAAGATTGCGGACGGGGCCACGGAACCTTGTTGTATTCACAATTAAAAAGGACCACACAATTTGTGTGGTCTTTTTAATTTACATTATAATTCCGCCGCCGACAAGAATATTGCCATCATAGAACACAATGGACTGTCCGGGTGTTGCCGCGCGGACAGGGGAGTCGAATCTGGCAATTACGCCGTATTCGGTTTTTTCAAGTGTTGCAGATGCCGGAACGGCTTTATATCTTATCTTTGCCGTAACCCTAATAGGTTCTTCTAATGTTTCAAACGGCAGGAAATTAACATCTCTTACTTTTACTGTATCTGTAAACAAATATTTTTCTTCATCAAGAACAACAGTATTATTTTCGGCATTTATTTCAACAACATAAATTCGTTTTTCCGACGCTACACCAAGACCGCGTCGCTGACCGATTGTATAACAGGAAATGCCGTTATGTTTTCCTAAAACCTTACCGCTTTTATTTACTATATCACCGGGTTTGAACTGGTCCGGAGCATTCTCTTTAATGAAGGTTGTAAGGTCTTTTCCTTCAAGGAAACAAATATCCTGACTGTCCGGGCTATCCGCCGATTGAATGCCGTATTTTTTAGCAATTTCACGTATTTCTGATTTCTGAAACTTGCCAAGTGGCATCATAATTTTTGAAATCTGCTGCTGCGACAGGGTATAAAACATATATGTCTGGTCTTTGCCTTCGTCTGCACTTTTTTCAAAATAGTATCGGCCGGTTTCTTCGTTATGGATTACTTTTGCATAATGACCGGTTGCAACGAAATCTGCCTTATCCTTGATATAATCAATCATATACCCGAATTTGATATGTTTATTGCAAAACACACACGGATTGGGCGTTCTTGCATTCTTATATTCATCCAAAAACGGCTCAACAACTTTAGATTTGAATATATCACGGATGCTTATTATTTCATGCTTTATTCCAATATGGTCACAAATATCTTTTATATCGGAATAATTCGAAGAGTCACCCCATAAATCAAGGGTAAAACCCGTAACATCATATCCTTCTTGTTTTAATAAAAGAGCAGCGACAGAACTGTCAACTCCGCCGCTCATTCCTACATATACACTTTTCATCGTATCTGTCCGTTTCCGTATATAACATACTTGATTGTAGTAAGTGCCTTAAGTCCCATCGGACCTCTGGCATGGATTTTCTGTGTGCTGATACCGATTTCGGCACCAAGTCCGAACTCAAATCCATCAGTAAACCTTGTGGATGCATTAACATAAACAGCCGCAGAATTGATTTCATTTAAGAAACGCTGCGAATTTTCGTAGCTGTTTGTAATAATAGCTTCCGAATGACCGGTTGAGTATTTTGTAATATGTGAAATTGCTTCGTCAATTCCGGAAACAATCTTAACTGCAAGTTTATAATCAAGAAATTCTGTAGCAAAATCTTCATCAGTTGCGGGGACTGCAGAAATGTATTTTCTTGTTTTATCACATCCGCGGATTTCAACGTTATATTCTGCCATTTTTTCGGCAAGTGCAGGTAAAAAGTTTTTAGCAACTGCACTTGACACAAGAAGTGTTTCCATTGCATTACAAACCGCAGGACGAGAGCATTTGGCATTAACGGCAATATTAAGAGCCATTTCCAAATCAGCGCTGTCATCTACAATCGTGTGACAGTTGCCGACA
>JAFVVU010000182.1 GCA_017502065.1 Clostridia bacterium
AAATGAGCTTCCTATACCAAACAGAAGACCGGCAACAGGCAGAATTGCTATCGGAAGCATAAATGCTCTGCCGCATCTTTGCAGGCTTTCAAAAAGTTTTGATTTCATATTTATCCCTCGTTTGTATAGTCTTTGAAGTAAAAAATTACTCCCTTATACACATTATCTCAAAATTGCTTTTCATTATACGTTTTTCAATTTTGATGTTTACTTTTTTGTGCGTTTAGTGTATAATTTACCTGAAAGGATAAGATTATACCATGAAAGCAATAAAACATTTTATTACGATAACAAAACATCGCCATGCGGTTATAAAACACGGATATAAAGCCGGAATTTTCTTCCAGTCTTTGTTTCATGATTTGTCAAAATATTCGATTACCGAATTCCGTTCAGGCGCAAAATATTATCAGGGTACAAGAAGTCCGAACGAAGTTGAGCGAGAGCTTTTCGGATATTCTTCCGCCTGGCTTCATCATAAAGGCAGAAACCGTCATCACTTTGAACACTGGATTGATTTTAATCCTAAAGTAAGGCGTGATGAGCCGGTTAAAATGCCGATTAAATATGTGAAAGAGATGTTTTGCGACAGAGTTGCCGCAAGCAAGATATATCAGGGTAAAAATTATACCGATAATCATCCTATTGAATATTTTATGGGTGGAAAAGATTTTCGGGTTATTCATCCCGAAACATCGGATTTGATTGAACTTTGGCTTCGTACCCTTTCAGAAAAAGGCGAAGAAGAAACTTTTAAATTGATAAGAAATACAAAGGAATATTAAAAAAAGAGGATGCATATGCATCCTCTTTTTTTACTTATGATAATTTTCGTTGTTATTGATTTTGAATGCTCTGTAAATCTGCTCGATAAGCATAAGCTTTGCAAGATTATGCGGGAACGTCATATCCGACATGGACATTCTGATATTCCCCATTTGTTTTACCTTATCACAAAGGCCGTGCGAGCTTCCGATTACAAACACGATTTCGGGATATGTATTTGCCGCCGATTCAATCACACGTGCAAATTTTTCGGACGTGTATTTATCCCCTTCAATGCACATTGGAACAACCATTGCACGCGGTGAAATATGTTTTATAATTTCCGTCCCTTCCTTTTCAATAACGGACTGAATTTCCCCTGCCGACGGATTGTCCGGTACGGGCAGGTCGTAAAGCTCAATCATTTCGGTTTATGCATATCGTCCAAGGCGTTTTGTATACTCATCAATCAACGATTTTAACGATTTTTCTTTTATTTTTCCTACGGAAATAATTTTAATCTTTAGCATCCGGAATTTCACCTACACCACTAAGCACATATTTCGGTCTGTACGGGAAGTTTTCAATATCAATTCTTCTTGTAACGCCGCTTAAAACAAGAACAGTATCAATTGCTGATTCTATACCCGAAATGATATCTGTATCCATGCGGTCGCCGATAAGTGCCGTTTCATAGCTGTGGCAGCCGAGAACTTTAAGTGCATGACGCATTGTTAGCGGATTTGGTTTGCCAATGAAATAAGCTTTTTTACCTGTTGCAATTTCAATCGGTGATACAAGCGCTCCCGTTGCCGGAACATTACCTCGTTCGGTAGGACCGGTTATATCGGGGTTTGTACCGATAAGCTTTGCGCCTTTGTTTACAAGTTCAACCGCTTTTTCAATTTTTTCAAAGTTGTATGTTCTTGTTTCACCAACTACAACATATTCAGGGTTTACATCGTTTGTGCAGATTCCTTTGTCATAAAGCGCATTGAGAAGTCCCGCTTCACCAATTACATATGCACTGCAGCCCGGTGACTGACTGCTTAAAAAAGATGCTGTTGACTGCGCACTTGTATAAAAATGGTCTTCACTTACGGTAAGCCCCATTCTCGCAAGTTTCATGCTGAGTTCGTGCGGCGTTTTTTCCGGGCTGTTTGTAAGGAAAATAAACTTTTTGTTGTTTTCCTGAAGCCAGGTAACAAATTCCTTAACTCCGTCAAGAATGTTGTTGCCGTGATAGATAACACCGTCCATGTCACATATAAAGCCTTTTTTATTTCTTAAATTGTCCATAATTATCTCCTTATCAAAAAAGACTTGGCATGCCAAGTCTTTTTAAATTCATTAGTTTGTATAGTTATCAAAATAACCCTGTACAAGAACAACCGGAGTACCTTTATCCCCTGATCCGCTTGTGAGGTCACAAAGTGAACCGATAAGGTCAGTAATCTGACGGGGTGTTGTTCCCTGAGATGCCATATTACCAACAAGGTTTTCACCTTTTGCTTTAATACTTTCGGAAATAGCTTTCTTAAGCTCTTCACCTGTTAAATCTTTATAGTCATTATCTGCAAGATATTTAAGTTTGATTTCGTTTGGTGTTCCTTTAAGACCGTCTGTATGAGCCGGAGATACAACCGGGTCAGCAAGTTCCCAGATTTTACCCTGTGGATCTTTGAAAGCCCCGTCGCCGTATACCATTACTTCAACGTGTTTGCCTGTTGCATCAAGAATTCTTTTCTGGATATCAAGAATAAGGTCCTGACATTCATTCGGGAAAAGTTTAATTTTTTCTTCTGTTGATTTGTTTGAACCAAGAAGACCGTATTTAGCATTGAAGCCGCTTCCATTAACCGGTGCGTTAAGAATTTCATCAAAGCCGTAAACAACTTTTGCACCTGCTTCTTTTAAGATGCGTTTTGTGCGGAAACGTGTATGAATATCACATACAAGAACGCGGTCTGTGTAGTTAAGAATTGCTTTTGCCTGATTTGCAAATACAAATTCAACTTCAGCGCCCTGACTTGTAACAAGTTCTGTATAATAGTCAACATAGTCAACGCCTGTGAATTCATGCAGGTGTCTGCCAAAAAGTTCACGGTAACGTTTAAGGTCAAGAACATCAGAATACGGGTTTACGCCTGCTTCTTCAACCATATCAAGTGTGATAAGTTCGTTACCAACTTCGTCAGACGGATAGCTGAGCATAATGATTACTTTTTTTACTGCTTTCGCAATACCTTTAAGACAGATTGAAAATCTGTTACGGGAAAGAATCGGGAAAATAACACCAACGGTGTCTCCTCCAAATTTAGCTTTTACATCAGCTGCAATATCATCAATAGTTGCATAGTTTCCCTGTGCTCTTGCAACAATGGATTCGGTAAGAGCAATAACGTCTCTGTCACGAATTTCAAATTCTTCATACTGCGCTGCTTCAAGAACGCTTGTTGTTACGATTTCAGCAAGGTTATCCCCTTCACGAATAATCGGACAACGGATACCTCTTGAAATTGTACCTACTCTTCTTTCTTTGTTTGCCATATATATCCCCTCAATCTAATTTAGAATGCAATGCTTAAGTATTTTTAAAAAACTTTCCTCCATTTTAAAAATACTTTATTATTATAACACGGTTTTTCAAAAAAATCAACTGTTTTTATGAAAAAAATGGATTTTTTTAATAACTATTTAAAACATTGTGGCTATATCGTGCAAATATCGTGACAACATCATGTGTTTTTGTCTAATATTGAAAACATTAAATTTATATGTTATAATAAAAACGAGGTGATTATATGTTTGGTATTGATATTACAAAGCTGTTAATATTCTTTCTCACTGCACTGATAATCGGAATAATCATTGGTATTGTTATTTTTTTTAAATCACTTATCAGTTCAATAAAAACCCGCAACAGTACAAAGCTAAAGTACACACTTGTTTGTATATTA
>JAFVVU010000183.1 GCA_017502065.1 Clostridia bacterium
AAGTGCAGCATCCGAAACCGATAAAGAAGACCTGATTGACGAGCTTATTGACAGGTTTGGTGAGCCACCGCAGAGCGTTATTAATCTTATTGATGTTTCACTTATAAGAGAGCTTGCAAATAAAGCGCAGATGACGGATGTTATTGAAAAAGGGCCTAAAATTTATATGTATTTCGACGCAAAGGCGCCAATAAATCCGGAGAAAATTGCAAAGGTTGCCGCTACTTTCCGTGGACGAATGTTTTTTAATTCCGGTGGCAGACCATTTATATCATTCACATATAGCAGCAAAGAAAAATGTCTTAGTGAACTTAAAGCGGTTTTAAATCATTATAACTCGCTTGATTAAAGGATTTTGTTAATATTTGTTGAAATATGTAAGTTGGAGGGATGATTATGAATAATAACTTATCTTTCCCCGATGCACCTATGGTACTGAAAAACTTTTTACAGTATCAGCTTGTAATTCAGGGAAAATCCCAGAATACAGTTCACGAATATTATTATGACCTTCGCACTTTCTTCAGGTATCTTAAAAATACGTTTTATAATTTGTCGGACATAAGTTTTGAAGAAATTGATATTAAAGATATTACAATTGATGATATTAAAAAGGTTAACTTAAGCACTCTGTACGATTATCTTTCCTTCATCAACCTTAACAGAGAAAATGAAAGCCGTACAAGAGCACGAAAGGTATCAAGTTTAAAAGCGTTTTTCAAATATCTTGTTGACAAAGAAGAAATACTTGAAGTTAATCCTACAGAAAAGCTTGAAACACCAAAGCTTGGGAAAACACTTCCCACCCATCTTTCACTTGATGAAGCAAAAAAACTGCTTGATACTGTATCTGGTCCTAATAAAGAGAGGGATTTGTGTATACTTACTCTTTTTCTCAATTGCGGACTTCGTTTATCGGAACTTATCGGCATCAATTTAAAAGATATTAAAGATGATACAATAAGAATCCGCGGTAAAGGTAATAAGGAACGTACTGTATACCTTAACTCAAGCTGCGTTTCTGCTCTTGCAAACTATATGCGTCTTCGTCCTGTTGACGGGGTTAAAGATGCTGATGCACTTTTTATAAGCAAGCAGAAACGTCGTATCAGCGAACAGATGGTGCAGGTAATCGTTAAAAAATATATCAAAGCGGCAGGACTTGACCCAAACAAATATTCTCCGCATAAGCTTCGTCATACAGCAGCTACCCTGCTTTATAAATATGGCGATGTAGATATACGAATACTGCAGGAAATGCTTGGTCATAAAAACTTAAATACAACGCAGATTTATACCCATATTGATAATAAACAGGTAAAAGAGGCAGCAGGCCGCCACCCATTAGCATAGGAGATAAAAATGAGAGTACGAAAAAAGAAAAATTGTGCCGAAAGGCTTGATAAATGCAGCAGTGTTTTAATTACAGGTGATATTCCAAAAGGAAAATGGAACAGCGTTTTTGGTAATGATAATCCGATACACCTTGAAATAGGCTGCGGCAAAGACGATTTTGTTGTCGGCATGGCAAGAATGTATCCCGACATCAATTTTATTGCGCTTGAAAAATGCGCAGATGTTCTTGTTATTGCAGCCGAAAAGGTTATGGAATCGGGACTTACCAACATACGTCTTATGTGTGGCGATGCTGATTTCCTTTTCGACATGGTAGAGCCGGGAGAAGTTAAAAGAATTTACATAAACTTCTGCGACCCGTGGCACAAGAACAAGCATGCAAAACGCCGTCTTACATATCGTGCATTTTTGCATAAATACGAGGATGTTTTATCCCCTGTTCACGGCGAAGTTCATTTTAAAACCGATAACAGAAAATTATTTGAGTTTTCGCTCAATGAGCTTTGTAACGAAAATATGAAGATAAGAAACATTACGTTTGATTTGCATAACAGCGGATTTGAAAATAATGTTATGACTGAATACGAAAAGCAGTTTACCGAAAAAGGCATGCCGATTTACAGACTTGAAATACTATTTTAAAAGGAGCTTTCATTATGAAAACACAGGAAGATTGGAAAAAACTTATTGGCAAACCGTCAAACGAAAATTTTGATAAATCAATAGAATTCATTGAAAAATACGAATGTGATTTTTTTGACTGTGAAGTTTATATACAAGCAAACGGAAAACGAGCAAACGGAGAAACAACATATCAGCGTG
>JAFVVU010000184.1 GCA_017502065.1 Clostridia bacterium
GGTCGGTATCCCATGTGTCGAGTTTACTGTCTCTTGCACGGAAGAACTTGATACCTACACTTGCATAGCCTTCCAAGAACTGATCCCACGCGCCGTAAATGAAAAACGGGTCTGCAGGCTCGCCGTCTATTATGTACTGACCTTTATCGTTAATAGCCTTCGGTCTGTCGTAGCGGTAAATGCCTTTTGTTTGTGTTGGAGCAATTACTGTGCCGTCAGCAGCATAATACGTTGCCGAGAGTGTATATTCATGCTGTTTTTTCCTGAGGTCTGCAATATTAAAGTTCCAAACCGCTTTTTTGGATGCAGGCACCTGCTGCGATGCAACAAGGCTGTCACCATCTTTTATTTCAAACTGCACATATGCACCGTCGCGGACATCGTTGATTTCCGCATATGCTTTTCCCGTCGGCTCTTCTGTGTAGTAGAACACTCTGTCGCTTTTCATTGTTATTGGTTCCAAAGTATCTGCAAGGCCGAACTGTACGTCATCATAATAAATTGTTCCTACGCCTTTAAGTCTTACATAAAAATAAAAGTTATCCGAGCCTTCAGGCATTGTAAATAGATATTTGATTTCGTGCCAGTCAGTGTCATTAAAATAGAATTCGTTTGATGTAACCCCCGGAGCACCTTCGAGTTTAAAGAAAAATCCGCACGATTCCGCCGCATCGGCTTTTTTAACCCATGCGGAAAGAAGGTACTGTGCATTTGCTTTAGTGGGAGTTTGTACAGCATACATTACCCACGGATTATTCTGAACAAGCGACTCATTGTAGTTTGTCAGCTTAACAGCTCTTTCGCCGGAATGTTTAACGTCGCTTACATATTGCGGTATTTCACCCCATTTGGAGCGCGAAAATGCTGTCCACCCTTTAGGGATTTCCAATGTATTTTTTGTGCCGTCTTCGTTTTCATATGTAATGGAATCTACTTCTTCAAATCCGGGGTTGCCGATAAAGTTCGGGTTATCACCAAGGGTTGCATAAGCTGATTTTGCTACGTTTGCATCATAAAGTTCCTGCGAATGACGAAGAACTTCTATACCTTTTTTATTATAGTTTTCTACTTCTTCAATGCGAAGGAGGGTTGCTTCACCTTTAACGGAAATATCGTCAAAATATACTGTTCCGTTTTCACCGTTACGAAGTTGGAAGGACATTTTTGTTGCCCCAATCGGTGAAAGTGATTCTGAACTGATAAATGTCCACTTGCCCTGATTAATCGGGAACATATTGAATTCTTCGTGAAGTTTGTTGGTATCTTTATCAAAATAATAGAACTTCCAGCCTGCTGTTTTATTTGCTTCTTCTGTATACACCCATGCACTAATATTTACGAGTCCACCGCCGATAAATTCAGCATCCTGTGTGAGAACAGCGGTTTTACCTTCAGATTTTGTGGATTTTACTGAGTTTGTGCCACTGTGTGCAACGTAGGTGCTTTTTTCACAGCCGCTGCTGTAATGGGTCCACGGGTCCATTGATGTTCCGCAAAGCTCCATATCGCCATTTACAAGAAGCTCACCTGTCACTGTTTTTGCCGCCATGGCAGGCACACAACATATAACCATTATAAGCGCAAGTAAAAGTGCAAATTTTTTCATACTATATCCTCCCTTATGTATTTCCTTCTATTTTAATTTTAACATATGCCAAAATAATTTTATAGTAAAAATCGGACAAAAATTCAAAATAATACTTGACAAATACAGCTTTTTGCGGTATAATTAAGACATATGGAAATATTTGTTTTAAAAGATAAGCAAAAACTTAATATACCTTTTCATATAGAAACCATCGGAAACAGCTATTCACCGTCGTTTCATTCGCATGACTGTTTCGAAATGACATACGTTCTTCGTGGCAGCGCAGTGCACGCTATCGGTGATATGTCATATGGTATGTCCGAAGGCGCACTTATTGTGGTAAGCGGAATGCTTTCCCATGCTATTATTCCCGATGATGATTTTACGGCGTACCGCATTTTATTTGATAAGTCGCTTATTCCCGAATGTTTTGAAACATTTAAAGATGATATTGGTTTTATCCGTATGTTCACCCTCAGCAGCACTGCTGTTACGGACAATTCACATTTCAGCCGTTTAGGTATTGAAGATGCCGAAACACGCACCCGTTTCCGCGTAATCTTTGAAAAGCTTTCTGCAGAATATTCCCGTGGCGGTGACGACGGAATTATCATGATTAAAAATCTCGTTTCCGAGCTTATCGTTCTTACGGTGCGTTCATTCGCTGACCGCGTGGCAAGGAAGCGTAATATAAATCTTTTAATGACAGCAGCAAGCGGTTATATTGAAGAAAATCTTGGAAATAATCTGCGCGTTGCAGAAATTGCAAAAATGCTCAACATTTCAACAAGGCATTTTAACCGTGCATTTAAGAAATTCTTCAACTTTTCCCCGCAAGAATTTATAATATATCTGCGTACCAATAAGGCAAAGGGTATGCTTGCATTTACAACAATCAACATTACGGATATTGCCGCCGCCTGCGGATTTTACGATTGTACTCATTTCTGTAAAATATTCAGGAGGCAGACCGGTATAAGTCCAAAAGAATACAGAAGAAAAGCTTCATCAGCATAAATCTTTTTTCATTATATATCTCTCCCTCCTCAAAAAGAGGCTGTCACCGAAATGACAGCCTCTTTTTATTGCACAAAAAAGGCTTTGCAAAAGTTGCAAAGCCTTTTGATTTATTTAGTCTAAACTAAGAATTCTTTCCATAATAACTGCGGCTTCCGCACGGGTTGTATTTCCAAGCGGATTAACGCTGCCGTCGGGGTTACCTTTTACAATTTCCTGTTTTACCATTGCCGCAATTGAATCCCTTGCATAATCTGCAATAAGTGCGTTATCACTGAATCTTCCGAGGTCAACTCCGCCGGTAAGTCCGAGCGCTCTTGCACACATTGTCATCATATCCTGACGGGAAATTTCTGTTTCAGGTTCAAACATATTATTGCCGCTGCCTTTGAATATTCCAAGGTTTTTACCGATAAGAACTTCCGTAGCATATTCAGCGTTCGGGTCAACATCCGCAAACTGCGTTGCCGAGCCTTTATCTGCAAGTCCCAGCGTTCTTATAAGGAACATTGCAAAGTCACCACGGGTAATATTTGTGTTCGGTGCAAATATACCGTCGCCTTTTTTGTTTACGATGCCTGCATTCCAGAGAAGTTCAACTGCATCTGCAGCCCAATCCGCCTGTGCCATATCATTAAATGTATGTGCTGAAAGAAGGCTTGTGTCAATCGGCTGTGCCGGTGTGATTTTATAAAGCGATGTCTGTATGGGTTTCATTGTCATACGGAACACACCGTCATCACCTGCTACAACTTTTGTGTCACCGCCGTTTATCAGTTCAGCTGTGAAACTTCCGATTTTAACCTTTTCGTTTGTTGAAACAAGCGGAATTTCAACTTCCGTATCGTGTCCGGAATTTGCTTTTTCCATTATTGCAAGATACATTGTACCGTCATCCAACACCCAGCTTCTGTAGAAATAGTCGCTGCCGAAAGCATAGTCAAATACTGTTCCTTCCCCGTGAGAGAAGTGGTCGAACAGTATTTCCATTTCGCCGCTTTCATAACACGGTCTTATATTTTCAATAAAGGCTTCTGAGTTTGTATCGCCGATATAATAACCAAATCCCTGTGCCCCCGCAAAGAAGGTCTGGTACATATTTGTGGCTACCGCCCCGTCTCCCATAGGTGTTGGCGTTCCGCTCCACATACAACCGAGTGTCCAGAACGGATGGCCTTCTTTAAGAAAGTCCATTACCCTTGATGTTGCATTATACATTCTTATAGGAACGTCTTTTTCAGAAAGCGGATATGAGTCGATAAGGAAGAGGTCTGTAACCTGACTTGTAAGCTCGATTGTTGCATCAGTTGCTTCAACCGTATCAATATTCATAACCGGATGCACGGGGTCTATTTCTCTTATTGCTTTATACCCTTCAACCAGATATTCGTGCATTTCCTCATAGGTTTTTGCCGATGTGAAAAGACCTTTTGCCGCATATGACGGTTCGTCCATCATAAGGTATCCCGCAACTGCCGGATGGTCTTTAACCGCCGATACAACACGCCGCGTATTTTCTATCTGGAACGGATGCCCTGCCGGCTGATGATTGTACAGACAGATAATCTGTTTCATTCCGAGAGAGTCTACTCTGTCAAGAACTTTGAGAAGCTGGTCGGTATCCCATGTGTCGAGTTTACTGTCTCTTGCACGGAAGAACTTGATACCTACACTTGCATAGCCTTCCAAGAACTGATCCCACGCGCCGTAAATGAAAAACGGGTCTGCAGGCTCGCCGTCTATTATGTACTGAC
>JAFVVU010000185.1 GCA_017502065.1 Clostridia bacterium
GAGTTCTTCATAATACGGATTTTCATTCGGTTTATCAATGGGGGATAAAAGTGCCTCTTTTGAAAGCTGCGCCGCCTTATCCATTGTGCCGCCGATTCCGATACCAACAACAATTGGCGGACAGGGGTTAGGCCCTGCTTTTTTTACGGTATCAACCACAAAATCAATAACGCCGCCCACGCCATCAGAGGGTTTCAGCATTCGGGCTGCGCCCATATTTTCACTGCCAAAACCTTTCGGCATAACAGAAATCTTTATTTTATCTCCGGACACAATATCATAATATATAACGGCAGGAGTGTTATCGCCCGTATTTTTCCTTTCAAGCGGGTCGCCAACAACGGATTTGCGAAGATACCCTTCCGTATATCCCTGTGCTACGCCCTCGTTTATCGCATCTGTAATATTTCCGCCTGTAATATGTACGTCCTGACCGATTTTTGCAAACACAATAACCATTCCGGTATCCTGACAAATAGGAACCTGTTTTTCCTTTGCAATATCCGCATTTTCCGTAAGAATTCCAAGAACGGATTTTGCCGTTTGTGAAGTTTCTTCAGCTTGCGCCTTTTCTATGGCACAGCATATGTCGCTGTTTAAATTTACGTTTGCGGATATGCAAAGCTTTTTAACAGCACCTGTTATTTCATTTACAGAAATTTCTCTCATATGTAAATTACTTCCTTACATTTTTCGTATTATTTCTTCCTGCTCGCGCATCAGACGTTTGTCCGATTCTTCCATATGGTCATATCCCAGAAGATGCAGAGTAGAATGTATCACAAGATATGAAAGCTCCGTTTCAAACGAATGTCCGAACTCCTCGGCCTGCTCGGTTATTTTATCAACCGATACAACAATATCGCCCAGAACAACGCCTGCAGGTTCAAGTGCAAGTGCCTTTTCGTCAAATACCGCCGGCTTTTCAAACTCATACATCGGGAACGACAGCACGTCTGTCGGTGAATCGATGTTGCGGAATTCCTTGTTGATACTCTGTATTTCGTCATTATTTGTAATCGTAACCGACACTTCGGCATCAAACTCAAGTCCGTGATGAATAAGCGTGTTTTCAACGGCTTTTCTTATAATTTCTTCGGTATCTTTATTTTCAGCCATATCGGTATAATCAATAATCAAATCAACCATATGTTTCTCCTATTTTTTGAAAATATATCTTTTTTTAGCTTCGTTTTTTACTACGTCCTTGCGAAACTCATATTTTTCATATGCTTTAATAATTTTCTGCACAAGCGGATGACGGACAACGTCTTTTTCGGAGAAATTGCAAATTGCAATTCCTTCAATATCCTTTAATATTTTAAGTGCTTCTTTAAGACCGGAGGTCTGACGACCCGGCAGGTCAATCTGCGTGATATCACCGGTAACAATAGCTTTTGAGCCGAATCCGATACGGGTTAAAAACATTTTCATCTGCTGCGGAGTGGTGTTCTGCGCTTCATCAAGAATTATAAACGCATCGTCAAGTGTACGTCCGCGCATATAGGCAAGCGGCGCAATTTCAATAAGACCGCGTTCCATATTACGCTGATAGTTTTCATAACCCATTGTGTCATAAAGCCCGTCATAAAGCGGACGGAGATACGGGTCAATTTTCGTTTGCAGGTCACCCGGTAAAAATCCAAGCTTTTCACCTGCTTCAACGGCGGGACGTGTAAGGATAATACGGCTTACCTCTTTATTGCGGAACGCCTTTACTGCCATTGCAACTGCAAGATAGGTTTTACCCGTTCCGGCAGGACCGATACCGAGAGTTATGGTGTTATTTGCAATTGCTTTAATATATTTTTCCTGACCGAGAGTTTTCGGCTTTACGGGTTTACCTTTTGAGCTTATACAAATTGTATCCTCGCTCATATTGACAACCTGCTGTTCCTGACCGTTTTCTGCCATTGACAGCACATAACGGATGTTCTGTTCATTTAAGGTTTCGCCTTTGCGGATAAGGGAAAGAAGAATGCCGATAACCTTTTCGGCAGTATCACAATTCTTTTCCTCGCCCTCGATTTTAAGAACGGTTTCGCGGTTTATTATGCGAACGTCAAGCTCCTTTTCAATTATTTTGATATTTTCGTCGTATCCGCCAAAAAGTCCTATTATTTCACCAATACTTCCGGTTTCAATCAGTTTCTCCGCCAATGTTTATTTCCTCCTCAATAGGCTGCGGCACTGCAATCTGCCTGCTGCAGGTTGCAAAAAGCGTCAGCCTTATGGTTTTATCATCAGGTTTTTCTGCAATAAATCTCTTTTCCAATATAATACCATTTCCAAGCGAATTTTGCAATAGGTTTTCCAAATATTGCTGTGCCTTTTCTTCCACGGTTTCCTGTGGATAAACCACCGTTTCGGTTATGGTTTCCATATACTCGGTTTTTATGAGCGATATGGGGAAATATACACTGCCGATGTGGAACACGCTTTCTGTTTCTTCGGTTTCATAAGCGGCAAAGCTTTTGCCGATAAGCGGAGTAGAAACGGGAAACTGCCCGAACTTGAGAGTATACCTGAGCGAGCGGTTTCCTGTGCGGGTTGTTTCATTTTCTGAAAGGGGAAAATCTTCGGATACGGATTCTTCGGTAGTTGCCCAGATTTCCGCATCGGCATGAACAAAGCGCACACCAACGGCAACACTGTCCATAATACCGCCCACAAGAAGCTGCCCTTTTGAAACGTACATATCCTCTGTCACAAGATGACGCCCCTCTTTGACAAGCATTGATGTTATAAGTCCGCTGTGGCTTGCCACA
This sequence comes from Clostridia bacterium, assembly GCA_017502065.1. Classification (GTDB taxonomy): domain Bacteria; phylum Bacillota; class Clostridia; order RUG12999; family RUG12999; genus RGIG4103. The sequence goes on from JAFVVU010000185.1 coordinate 2,769, forward strand.
ATATTACACGGATTGGTGGGCAGAATTTCGGGCACGCTTACCTTTTCACGTACTTCAAGATAAACGCTGTTTCCGTGCACGTGCGGCCATGCCCACACAAGACGGGGGTTCAGATTAAGCATACTTGCCTGCACTTTATTCGGGTCAATCTGCCTTATTGGTGTGCCTTCGGAAACTCCTGCAAGTTCAAGCTGACGGATAAGCTCTTCTCTGGGAATGGAAGTGGACGAATCAACATCAATATACCAAATGTGCGAAAAAAGCCAGCAGGATACAATTAAAAAAAGGGCAAACCCAAGCAAAAGACCGAGTCGTCTGCGCAGGCGCAGTGATAAAAATGGCATTCCCTTTCTGGAAAGTATATGTATTTTTGTGCCGGTTTTACGGCACGGATTCTTAAGCCGGAAAAACCCTTTAACGCTTACGCATGCGGTAAAGGTGCACCGCCCGTGCGCACGGACGTTCCATATATTTATGTTTTCGCTGGTACATATATTGATAAACCGTTCAAGATGCTCGCCCGTGGCTTTAACGGTAACATACCCACGGGCGAAATTGAGCATATTCAGAATAGTCATTTAACTTTCCTTTCTAATGAGTATATTCAAGTGCGGCAATAACCCCGCGAAGAGATATGTATTCGGTTGCAATTTCCGTTATTTCAAGGTCGGCGCCGGTAATTCTTATTATATATTTCGGTGCATTAAGAAGAACAAGGGTATCGGAATACTTTATAATACCGCGGTACCCCTCAACAAGTATACTGTCCGTGCCTGTAATTGTTACTGTTGTTGTAAGCCCGGCGGCTGTCTTTGGAAGTGATAGGGCATCAAAAACCTTTTCGTAAGCAGATGTGCGTTCCTGCTTTTTGTTTCGTTTCAACAAACATCACCTCCCGTAAATAATTTTATGTCAGTCGCCGTATTTTTATGAAAAAGCGGCGCGTATACATAGGTATTGAGGTGAAAAAATGAAAATATTTGCAGTAGTGTTATTTGCATTGGGAATACTTATCAATCCGTCGGGCGCAGGCGAAGCGGCAAAATCGGCTCTTGTGACATGTGCAAACACGGTAATTCCGTCACTGTTTCCGTTTTTTGTATGCAGCAGAATGCTTATAGAAATGGGTGCGGCAAAACGGCTCGGCAGACTTTTTTCTCCTGTAATGCGGCCGCTTTTCGGTGTTGGCGGCAGTGGTGCATTTGCTTTTGTAATCGGTATATTAAGCGGATATCCCGTTGGCGCATCAGCGGCGGCAGACCTTGTAAAAACAGGGCAGTGCAGTAAAACGGAAGCGGAAAAACTGCTTGGATATTGCAATAATTCAGGTCCTCTTTTTATACTTGGGGCGCTTGGTGCAGGACTTCTCGGGAACGCCGCACTCGGCTGGATTTTATACGCCGCACACATAATGTCGGCATTTACAATGGCGATTCTTATGCGAAATATTCCATGCAGAATATCTGATAAGAAAAGTGAGGATATAACCGGTTCAAACAGGCATTTTGGCGAAATAATGGCAGAATCTGTGGGGAGCGGAGCGGAAGCTGTTTTTACGGTGTGCGGATTTGTAATTATATTTGCAATTCTTATGGGCATTATAGAAAGCTTTGGCATTATACGTCTTTTATCATTTAGTGGAGTGGATTATGATGTTTGCAAAACATTTGTTTGCGGACTGCTTGAACCCGTGGGCGGATGCGCTGCTGCAGCAAAGGTTTTTTTTAATTCGCCTGTCCTGCGGTGTATGATGATTTCGGCGGTAGTTGGCTGGTCAGGA
>JAFVVU010000186.1 GCA_017502065.1 Clostridia bacterium
GCCGCAGTTTGAAGCAAGATATATCTATTCCTACTGCGGACTTTACAGCGACGTTTTTGATGTGGATACAAAAGTATCCTTCCCCGACGAGCTTTTGTACGAATATTCAAAGGCTGGCGTTAACGGCATATGGGCACAGGGCATTTTATATACCCTTGCAAATTTCCCGTTTGACCCGTCTTTATCAAGCGGATATGAAAAACGCCGCGAAAGTCTTAAAGACCTTGTGGCAAGAGCTAAAAGATACGGAATCAAGGTATATCTTTACATAAACGAACCGCGTGCAATGCCGCTTTCATTCTTTGAAAACCATCCGCATATGAAAGGTACGGTAATCGGAGATTACGCCGCAATGTGTACAACGCAGGCACCCGAAGTTCTTGAATATGTAAGCAGCGCACTTAAAGATTTATGCAGTGCAGTGCCCGACCTTGGCGGATTTTTCACCATTACAATGTCGGAAAATTTAACCCACTGCTATTCAAGAAACTACGATGCCCCCATATGCGAACACTGTCTTACCCGTTCACCTGCCGAAATTGTTGCTGAAGTCAACAATACAATTGCTTTGGCAGTTCATTCGGCAAATCCGAAAATGAAGGTTATTGCTACCACATGGGGTTGGGGCTACGAAATTTTTGACGGTTGCGATGAAAAATGCATTGGTCTTATGAATGACGATGTTACCCTTTTATGTGTAAGCGAACAGGAACTTGACTATGAAATAGGCGGATATGCAGGAAAAGTTGCTGATTATTGCATTTCAATGCCCGGTCCCAGTGAGAAAAGTCGTCAGATGTGGGCTTTGGCAAAAGAAAGCGGACACAAAACCGCAGCAAAAGTGCAGATTAACAACAGTTGGCAATGTTCAACCGTCCCCTATCTTCCGGTGTTTGGACTTATCATACAGCATTTACAAAACTTAAGCCACGAAGGCGTAAATGACCTTATGCTCAGTTGGACACTCGGCGGATATCCATCCCCAAATATAAAAATTGCATCTGCAGGCTTTTTCAAGGATATAAATTCGGATACTGACATAGATTATGACAGCACATTCAAATCTCTTTACGGCGATAACAGTGAGCTTGTAAAAAAAGCAACCGACTGCTTCTGCGACGGTCTCCGCGAGTTTCCGTTTCATGTAAAAACACTGTTCCGCGGTCCGCAAAATGGCGGAAGTGCGAATATTTTGTTTGATGAACCTTCAGGATATGAAGCAACTATGACCTGTTACTGTTTCGACGACCTTACGTCATGGCGACACGTATATTCCGAAGATGTTTTTGAAAATCAGTTCCGTCTTATCTGTGAAAAATGGGAAGAAGGCCTTGAGCTTATAAAAGCTATGGCTGATTGCGAATTTAAGGATATGGCTTATGCAGGATATTCATTGTTCAAATCATCATACAACCAGATAAAATTTGTTCGGGCAAGAAATGCAGGCGATAAGAATACAATGCTCGAATGTGCCGCATCCGAGCTTGAAATGGCAACAATGGTTTACCGCATTATGCTTAAACGTGCAAGTCTTGGTTATGAAGCCGCAAACCATTATTATTACAGTAGAAATAATTTAATGGAAAAAATCGTTAACTGCGATTATATCATCCGAAAACTTACAGGTGAATTATGATGAACACAACTAAAGTAAAACAGATATACACTGAAGTAATGAACCGAATCAAAAATATACATATCGGATGTTTTGGCGGCATGGAGAAACCACTGCTCCTGATATCGGACGAATATCCGGGTTTGTGGCTGGAACACGTGTACGATTCCGTTTTATTCGCCACTATGGAACCGGAACACATCCACCTTGCCGAAAATGCAATAATGCTTTTCATTGACAATCAGCGTGAAAACGGGCACATACCGTTTGCTGTCATGGATAAAAGCAAGCGTCCTCACGAACAAGTTGTATATGGACAGATTCAGGAATGTGTTTCATTTCTTACTCTTGCTATGGAAGTTTACGAAATGAACAAAAACAAAGAATTTCTTGAAAAAGTATATAAGGCAGGAAAAAAATGGAACGTCTGGATGCGCAAGAGCCGTATGGTTACCAACCGCGGACTTATTGAAATGTTTGTAGGTTTTGATACCGGTCACGATGCCAGCGCAAGACTTGACGGAATGTCGTGCAAGGGCAATTATATGATTGACGGCGTTCGTCAGGATGCGGATATATTACCGCCTGATGACGGTATAACCCCTATTCTCGCCGTAGATATGAACTGTAATTTTTATGCCAATGAAATGGCTCTTGCTAAAATGGCAGGCATTCTTGGTTTTACGGAAGAATCAGAAAAATGGAAACTGTCAGCAAGCGAAATCAA
>JAFVVU010000187.1 GCA_017502065.1 Clostridia bacterium
CAGGTTGCGGTTGATATATTTAATTATTTTTTCCATTTGTTTATCGGAAAAAATTCGGGTATCATCAAGCTTTGCGGAATATTTTTTATAATGTCGGTTTATGTACATAAGAAACTGCAAAACTGCCGATGTTGATATATTTCCGTAACCGTATTCATCATATTTGCGTATAAAATCAAAAAACAAATCTTTCATTTTGTCGTCAGATTTTATGTGGCATACCATATCGTCGCAAAGTCCGTACTTCTTGCAAAACTGCGGATTTACGCGAAGACCGTACGTAACACTTCCGCCGACTCCTGCACGGTTGAGTGTTGCGCTGCCGCGTCCTTTAATTAAAAATTCCCCTTCTTTTACACTGAATGTTTTGCCGTTGATTTCATAAACGGTTTCGTTCATATAGCTGTACGAGATGCTTAAAAATGCATTTTTTTGCGGAACACAGTGTTCGGAATGAGAAACCCCGATGGTAATGTTGTTGCTTTTATGCAAAAACGGAATGTTTTCAAAAACATCAAGACATCCTGAAAGAACCACATAATCATTTTCGTTGACCATATTATAGGTTGAATATTTAAACATAGCTTTCACCTGTGGATAAAAATGAATATTTTTATTGACGAAGTTTTATGTACATTATATAATAAAATTATGAGGAAATCAATAGAGGAGGAAGATAAATGAAAAGATTTTTATCCTTAGCAATTGTTTTAGCAATTATCTGTAGTATTTTCGGAACGTTGCCGGCATTTGCAAAAGAAGACACACAAAAAGGTGACCTTCTGGCAAATGGTGATATGGAGCTTCTTGGCACACCATATGCATTCTGGCAAGGGGTTGCAGACAATACCAGAATTTCCACTTCTATCACCCACGGCGGTGAACGTGCGATGAGACTTTATTCGGCAGATGCTACAAGACAAATTGTAATTTATGACGTGGAGGGAGTTATTCCCGGAAAAAATTATGTTTTTTCGGTATACCTTTACATAAAACAACTGCTTAATCTTGCCGAAATCGATAACGGCGGTTGTATAAAAATTGAATGGTACGACAAAGAAGGAAACGGTCTTCCGGGTTCCGAATGGGGATGTTTTAACGGCAAACCGGAAAAATGGTTTGAATGCACCCTGGAATCAATAGCACCCGATAATGCGAATACTGCAAAAATTCAGCTTCGTATGGAATGCGGCGGCGAAATTTTCTGGGATGATGCATCCTTTGTGGGCGAAGTTCCGACTCGGATATATGAAGAAATCAAAAATAAAAGAGAGCTTGCGGCATCCACATGGGAACATTCAAGCGAGCTTCTTAAACAGGAACAGCAGAAAAGCGCCGATATTCAGCTGGCTCCCGGAATTGCAAATGCAATTAAAAACCCCGGATTTGAAGAGCTTACAGCTGACGGAAAAGCACCTGTAAACTGGAGAGGATACAAAGGCGTATGGGGTCAGGTTACATTCCCGACAGAAGAGGAAGCACATTCGGGCTTACGCAGTGCAAAAATTACTTATGATGACCCTAATGACCCCAACATATACTTCCCGTATATGCATCACCTTATCACTGATAACCTTGTAGGCGGCACCGACTATGTTCTTTCTGCATGGGTTAAAGTAAAGGATATGGCAGCACTTAAAGGTATTGTATTTAAATGGGAAGCATACAGCGGTCTTGAAGCTAATTCACAAAACTATATTGCTGCAGGCGATTCAAGTGAATATATATTAGAAGAAGGACAGTGGCATCAGGTTAAATTCTCGTTTACACTTCCTGAAAATACTGCAACCTTACATTTATATATCCGTTCAACCGGCCCCGGAACAGTATATTATGATGATATTGAATTCGGTCCCACAGGTTCTTCTGCGGCAATGAACTTCTACACGAAAGATACATTCTACTATACAGAAGATAAAGTAATTGAAGCTTTTGCAGACATTAACTATATCAACCACCCGATTGAAGACGGTAACGTTGTGGATTTTGTTATTAAAGATGGCGGCAGTGTTGTTGCGGAACAAACCATTCCTGCCGTACCATCAGTAAAAGCAGAATTTGACGTAATGACACTTGCGGAAAAAGGAAAAAAATATACAATTTCTGCTACATATAAAAAAGCCGACGGCACAGTTATTCAGGAAAGCAACGAAAAACGCATTTATCGTTATGACAGACCTACTGCGCTCAACGAAAAAGGCGAGTATATTGACGAAAACGGAAATCCGATTGATGTAATATATCTTTACGGCGGATTTGAAGAATTTTTTGACGATTATCAGAAAGCGGGAATAACCGTTATAAGAATTGACGATATAAATACTTCCAATCCCGGAAAAATTGACGAAATACGAAAAAAACTTGATGCCGCACATGAGCACGGACTTAAAGTGCTGTACCAGCTTTACGGTCATGCGGCAGGTCATCCGTTCCAGATTCCCACAACAAAACTACTTGTTGAAGAGTTTAAAGACCACCCCGCAATTTTCGGTTGGATGATGGTTGACGAACCGTGTTATCAGGTAGGTATGGGAAGACAGTGCCAGACCTACACGGAAATTCTTGAATATCTTGAAGAAGGGTACAGAGTTATAAGAGATATTGACCCCGTACATCCTGTATATAACATTGAATCCACGGCAGTTGCTATGTCATATGAAAAGGCATTTCAGTATGTTGACGTGGCGGGTATAGACATATACCCCACACCCGATGTTGCTACTCACCGTACATCTCAGGCCGCAAGAAGAGCGGTTAATGCTGTATATGGCGAAAAACCTGTATGGAATCTTGGCTATGCATCTGAATGGATGGGCTGGATTCCTACAGAAGAGGAATTCCGTATGAGCGTAATTTCCGCATTCTGGGGCGGTGCGGACGGAGCAGGGTTCTATGTGGAAAAAAGCATAGCTCCAAGTCTTAACGAAGCGCTTATAAAAATGAACGAAAGCGGCGAACGCCATCAGTTGTTTAATCATTTCGTAAGAGAAAAATCGCCTGTATTCAGTGAATATATTGGTTACGACTACTGGATGAGAAGCTGGGTGGATGAAGGAAAGCTTTACATCCTCCTTCGTGAACATAAAAACGACGGAAAAGAAACTCCGGTAAGCTTTAAAGTAAAAAGCACAAACGGACTTATTGAATTAAACGGATTTAATGCACGTCTTGTAAACGGCCCGACAGCTCCGGTGGTTTCATCTGCTGATTCTACATTCAACCTTACACTTAAACCGCTTGAAACAGCTACTTATGTAATTGACCTTCCGGCAGGTACAGATGCATCACTTCTTGATAAGCCGATATATAATGACCTCGGAAATCATACATGGGCAATAGATGCAATTGAAAAAACAGCTACACGCGGCGTTTCCAACGATAAAGGTGTAGGAATTTATGCACCGGGCGAAAATATCACCCGTGGTGACTTTGCAATGTATCTTGTAAGAACACTTGGTCTTACAGAATATGACGAAGGTGACCAGTTTACCGATGTTGACCCGAACGCTTATTATGCAAAGGAAATTGCAATCGGTAAAAAAGCAGGAATCCTTAAAGGAACGGGCGACGGAACATATCATCCGGAAGAACCGATTTCACGTCAGGACCTTATGGTAATCTGCGCAAGAGGACTTCGCTCTCTTAACAAAATTTCAACTGCAAATCCCGATAGCGCACTTAAAAACTTCTCTGATATGGGGCTCATTGCGGATTATGCACTTGTAGAGGTAGCATCAATGGTTGCCTCGGGCAAAATCACAGGTAATGCCGATATGACAATCAATCCTCTCGGTAATACCACAAGAGCAGAAGCGGCAGTTATTATGTCAAGAATTCTGCCGTATTAATATCGAGATAATCTGTTTTAAACAGTTATTATCTGATAAAAGTTTTTTGGGTAACTCCCAACAGGAAAAGCGGACAAATTAGTCCGTTTTTTTTGTTGATTTTCTGCTGAATATATGGTAGAATAAAGAAAAAGGGGGCGCTTTTATGGATAATACTAAACCAATTTGGCAGGGCGAAAAGCTTACGCCGGAAGACATAAAAAGAGTTAAAGGGCTTGGATGTCTGCGCGATAAAAGATATAATGATGTATTTAATGTGCGCGTTATTACACGAAACGGCAAGCTTACTGTTGCCGAACACAAGGCAATTGCAACTGCGGCGGAAGAATACGGAAACGGCGAAATTGCAATGACAAGCCGTCAGTGTATTGAAATTCAGGGTGTGCGCTACAGAAATATAGAGCCGCTTATAAGATTTCTGAATAACCGCGGTCTTGAAACCGGCGGCACGGGTCCGCTTGTGCGTCCGGTTGTTTCGTGTAAGGGAACAACCTGTCAGTACGGGCTTATTGATACATTTGCACTCAGCGAAAAAATCCACAACCGTTTTTATAAAGGATTTCATGAAACTCCACTTCCGCATAAATTCAAAATTGCAGTTGGCGGATGTCCGAACAACTGTGTAAAACCCGACATCAACGACCTTGGTATTGTTGGACAGATGGTACCGACATTTGATACGGATAACTGCAAACAGTGCAAAAAATGTCAGATTGCAGAAGCTTGTCCTATTAAAGCAGCAACATATGTCGGCGTATTTAAATATGACGAAAATGAATGTAACAACTGCGGCAGATGTAAGGATAAATGTCCGTTTGGCGTAGGAGTGAGATTTGTAAACGGATATAAAATGTACATAGGTGGCAGATGGGGTAAAAAAGTGAACATGGGAAGGCCGCTTTCAAAAATCTTTACAAGTGAGGAAGAGCTTCTTGATGCGGTTGAACGCACAATCCTTTTCTATCGTGATGAGGGCATCGCCGGCGAAAGATTTGCCGATACAATTGCAAGACTCGGCTTTGACTATGTTGAAAGTAAATTGCTAAAATAAATATATCAGCCCGGCATTAAGTCGGGCTGCTTTTTAAGAGGGTTTATGAAAAAAATTTTAACATTATTCATTATAATATCGCTTTTTCTTTGCGGATGCAGCAGCACGCAGAAAAAAGACGGATACACTTTTACAGACGATCTGGGAAGAACAGTTACCGTATCGGAATATGCCCGCACGGCGCCGCTTATCGGCAGCTTTGCAGAGCTTTGGACACTTGCGGGCGGTAGTATTTGTGCCTCGGCTGACGATGCGTGGGATGACTACGATATTGACATTCCGGAAGAAGCAGTAAATCTTGGCGGCACGGAAAACTTAAGTCTTGAAAAGCTGCTTTCCGCACAGCCCGATTTTGTTATTGCCTCGGCAAAAAGGCGGCAGCATATTGAGTGGCTTGAAATTCTTGAATCGGCAGGAATAACGGTTGCATATTTTGATGTTTCGGATTTTGAATCGTACCTTGAAATGCTGAAAATCTGTACCGATATTACAGGAAGATATGATTTATACGAAAAAAACGGTCTTGAAGTAAAGAAGCAGATAGAAAATACGGTAAAAAACGCCGGAGGGCAGACTTATCTTCTTCTTCGTGCATCGGCAACATACATCCGTACAAAAAAATCGTCGGGTACGGTGCTTGGCGAAATGCTTTCGGATTTTGAATGCATCAATATTGCGGATTCGGACGAAACTCTGCTTGAAAACTTAAGTCTTGAATCAATTATAGAAAAAAACCCCGACCGCATTTTTATTGTGCAGGCGGGCGATGACTACGATGGAATGAAACGGGCGGTGGAGTCGATGTTTAATGAAAACCCTGCCTGGTACGAGCTTGATGCCGTGAAAAACGGACATGTTCATTATATGGATAAAAAGCTGTACAATTTTAAACCTAATGCACTGTGGGGAACGGCATATGAAAGGCTTGAAAAAATTCTTTTTGAATAAAAAGTTAATATTGCTGTTTGGTATCTTAGTGCTTGCGTCAGCGGCATTTTTAAGCATATGTGTGGGTCCGTCGGGAATTGGTTTTGCGGACAAAACCATAATTCGTTATGTGCGCCTGCCGCGTACGCTTGCCTGCATTTTTGCAGGTGCCGGTCTTTCGGTTTCGGGCGCAATTTTGCAGCGTGTTCTTGCTAACAAGCTTGCATCACCGGGGATTATCGGTGTAAATGCAGGTGCAGGTTTCGGAATAACAGTAGGATATGTGCTTGGCGCGGCGTCGGGAATTTTATATTCCGTTTCGGCATTTGCGGGTGCGGTACTTGCGGTTTTTGCAATAACACTTGCGGCATACAAAGCACGTGCCGCAAAAACAACAGTTATTCTTGGCGGTGTTGCGGTAAATGCAATTCTGAATGCGGCAACTGAAGCTATAACCGTACTGAACAACGACGCCAGAATAATGAATGCAGATTTTCGTGTAGGAGGATTTTCTGCAGTTTCATATGTGCGACTTGTGCCGGCGGCGGTTATGATATTAGTTGCTCTTGCGGTTGTGTTTACACTTCTTAACGACCTTGATGTAATTTCAATGGGCGATGAAACCGCACGAGGACTTGGAATGAACGTCCGCAGAACAAAAAATATATTTCTTGTGCTTGCCTCACTTCTTGCAGGTGCAAGCGTAAGCTTTGCGGGACTTCTTGGATTTATAGGTCTTATAATTCCGCATTTTGTGCGTCGGGTTTGTGGCGGAAACGGTAAAACGCTAATTACGGCAAGTGCAATTTTTGGTGCGGCATTCCTTACGGTTTCGGATCTTGCCGCAAGGGTTATTTTTGCACCGTTTGAACTTCCTGTAGGGATAATCATGGCGGCGGTTGGCGGACCGGTGTTTATTGCTCTTCTTATCCATAAAAAAGGAGGGCATGCCAATGATTGAGCTTAAAAATGTATATGCCGGATACGGCAAAAAAGAAATACTGAAAAAGATAAATTTTGCACCTGAAACGGGCAAAATAACGGGAATAATCGGTCCTAACGGATGCGGTAAATCAACTCTTCTTAAAACAATTGTCGGTCTTGCGGATGTTGTGGGCGGTGAAATTCTGGTTGGCGGAAAAAATAAAGAAGAGCTTTCATCTTCGCAGATTGCAAGGGAAGTGGCGTACCTTCCGCAAAGCAAAACAACTCCCGATATGACAGTGGAGCAGATTGTCCTCCACGGCAGGTTTCCGCATCTTGACTATCCAAGAAGATATAAAAAAGAAGATTTTGAAATTGCAAAACAAGCAATTAAAATGATGGGTCTTTACGACATAAAAGACAGATATTTAGCCGAACTTTCGGGCGGACAAAAACAAAAAACATATATTGCAATGGCACTATGCCAGAGTTCGCCTGTAATTTTAATGGACGAGCCCACAACCTATCTTGATATTGCACATCAGATAAAGCTTTGCGGTATAATAAAAGAGCTGGCGGACATGGAAAAAACGGTTGTAACCGTTCTGCACGATTTGCCGCTTGCAATGCGTATTTGCGATAGTTTGTGTGTGATGCAAAACGGCGAAATTATGTTTTCGGGTTCGCCCGATGAAGCGGTTTCTTCGGGTGTGATTGAACAGGTTTTTGAAATAAAAATGAGAAAACTGGATGGAGAATATATATACGAATATTAAAAAGCGGTGCATTTGCACCGCTTTTATATTTCTGTTTCTGCGTGTCTTGTCACGTGGCAGCTTATTGTAACTGCTACGGGAAGTCCTGCAATGTGGGTGGGGAAGGTTTTAATATTTACTCCCAGGGCGGTGGTTTTGCCGCCAAACCCCTGCGGACCTATATCAAGCTTGTTTACTTTTTCAAGAATTGTGTTTTCGAGTTCTTCATAATACGGATTTTCATTCGGTTTATCAATGGGGGATAAAAGTGCCTCTTTTGAAAGCTGCGCCGCCTTATCCATTGTGCCGCCGATTCCAATACCAACCACAATTGGCGGACAGGGGTTAGGCCCTGCTTTTTTTACGGTATCAATGGCAAAATCAATAACGCCGCCCACGCCATCAGAGGGTTTCAGCATTTTGACTGCGCCCATATTTTCACTTCCAAAGCCTTTCGGCATAACAGAAATCTTTATTTTATCTCCGGGCACAATATCATAATATATAACGGCAGGAGTGTTATCGCCCGTATTTTTCCTTTCAAGCGGGTCGCCAACAACGGATTTGCGAAGATA